>JAQGON010000116.1 GCA_028293565.1 Verrucomicrobiota bacterium
GGGATCTCATGGCGGTCGACGCATGCGATCACCAGGCCCACGACCATGATCTTGTCGGTGAGCGCATCCATCAGCTTCCCGAAGGTCGAAACCAGCCCGCGTTTGCGCGCGAGATAGCCGTCCAGGCCGTCACCGATGGCGCACGCGATAAAAAGCCAGAACGCGAGCGACGCCGCCCCGATCCACTCGCAGTACATCAGGCCCACGATGACGAACATCAGCGGGACCCGGGACAGCGTGATGAGATTGGGCAGATTCATCCAAGGCAGCACGCTTGAGTTCGCGCATGCATTCGCAAGCCAATCGTGCGCCAATTCCCGATCCGTTTGAACAGAAGTGAACGAAGGCAACGAAGCGCCGCCCGTTTGCCACGTCCGGGTTGCAGGCGGGGTCCGAGGATTATTGGTTTCCGAACGCTCCTCCGCACCGGCCCCCGCCTGCAACCCGGACTCCGCGCACGAACAACGCTTCGTTACCTTCGTTCGCTTCTGTTCAAACTCCGAGGTTTTCGGGATAGCGCCGCGCCGCGTTTCCTGCCTAGCTGGCCGCGACCCATGCGCCACTGCATTTACCCGGGAACATTCGACCCCATCACCTACGGTCACCTCGACGTGCTCGGCCGCGCCGCCAAGCTCTTCGATCGCGTCACCGTCGCCGTCGCCGACAATCCCGGCAAGGCCCCGCTCTTCACCGCCGCCGAGCGCCTGGAAATGCTCCGGCCCAACCTCGCGAAATTCGCCAACGTCA
This sequence comes from Verrucomicrobiota bacterium, assembly GCA_028293565.1. Taxonomy (GTDB): domain Bacteria; phylum Verrucomicrobiota; class Verrucomicrobiia; order Opitutales; family Opitutaceae; genus Opi-474. The sequence continues at coordinate 748 of JAQGON010000116.1, forward strand.
CGGTCACCACCTTCGACGGCCTCCTCGTGGAATTCTGCGCCTCCCAAAAGGCGGACGCGATCATCCGCGGGCTGCGCGCGCTCTCGGACTTCGAGTTCGAGTTCAACATGGCGCTGATGAACCGCCACCTCCAGCCCAAGGTGGAGACGATCTTCGTCATGCCGAACGAACAGTTCAGCTACACCAGTTCCTCGCTCGTGAAACAGGTCGCCCGCTACGGCGGCGATGTCGCGCACTTCGTCCCGCCCAACGTCGCCGCCGCACTGAAAAAAGCCTACGGTCCGGCGCAGAACGCCGACGACCGCGGATAGTGAGTCCGGATCCGGGGCCTTGGCAGCCTCCGCGGAAATAGCTCGTTCGATGCGGCGACCGGATCCGCCGTAACTAATTGCCGTTCCTCGCGTCTAACCCGCATGCCTTCGAAGAAGAGTTCCGGCGGATTAATCGTCATCCTGATCGTCGTCGTCGCCGCCGGCGCGGTCGGATGGTATTTCTGGAGGGAAAACGCCGAAAAACCCGCGGAATATACGATGGTCGCGGTCTCGCGCGGCAATCTTACCCAGACCGTCACCGCCACCGGAACGCTTCAGGCCGTCACGACCGTCGACGTCAGCAGCCAGATTTCCGGCAACGTCGCCAAGCTCTACGTCGACTGGAATTCGCCCGTGAAAAAAGGCCAGGTCCTCGCCGAAATCGACCCGTCGAACTACCAGACCGCCCTCAACCAGGCCGAAGGCCAGCTCGCCAACGCCAAGGCGAACTACGCGCTGATGAAGGCCAACGCCGACCGTACCGAGTCGCTCTTCAAGCAGCAGCTCGTGGCCCAGAGCGATCTCGACACGGCGGTGGCGCAGCTCGCCCAGGCCGACGCCCAGGTCAAGATCCAGAGCGCCCTCTACGACACCGCCAAGGTCAACCTCTCGCGCTGCACGATTTACTCGCCCATGGACGGCAGCGTCATCTCGCGCAGTGTCGATGTCGGCAACACGGTCGCAGCCAGTCTCAGCGCGCCGGTCCTCTTCCAGATCGCGAACGACCTTGCGACGATGCAGATCGACGCCGCCATCTCCGAGGCCGACATCGGCAACGTGCAGGACAAGCAGCGCGTGACCTTCACGGTCGATGCCTATCCGAACCGCCAGTTCAACGGCGTGGTCTCGCAGATCCGCAACTCGCCGAAGACCACGCAGAACGTCGTCGTGTACGACACCATGATCGAGGTCCGGAATCCCGACCTCAAGCTCAAGCCCGGCATGACCGCCAACGTCTCCATCATCGTCGCGAATCACCCCGATGTGCTGAAGGTCCCGAACGGCGCCTTGCGCGTCCACCTTCCCGATTCCCTGCTGCCCCCGAAAACGGGCGCCGACGGCAAGCCGGTCGCCGCCGCCAAGCCGCTGACGGACGACGAGCGCCGCAAGCAGATGCAGGACCTCATGCGCGACGCCGGCTTCGTGCGCGGCAATGGTCCGCCCACGCCCGACGTCCTCGCGAAGATCCAGGCCCTCGCCAAGGAGCGCGGCATCGAGCTCCCCGCCGGCCGCTTCGGCGGGACGGGCGGCGGCGACGGCAACACGCCGGTCACGCGGACCCTCTACCGCCTGGTCGGCGGCGACGCGACCACCGGCCATCCGGAGGCGGTGTCCGTCAAGCTCGGCATCAGCGACGGCACTGCCACCGAGGTCCTCGAGGGCCTCAACGAAGGCGACCAAGTCATCACCTCCGCCGTCATTCCCGGCGCCAAATCGTCCGCCCCCGCGTCGAATCCCTTCAGCGGCGGCAGCCGCCGCGGCTTCTAGCCGCCCGTCCGCATCCGCGCATGGCCGCCGTCGTCCAGCTCGAGGACATTCACAAAACGTACGACTCCGGCGAGGTGCAGGTGCACGCCGTGCGGGGCGTCACGCTGGACCTGCACAAGGGGGAGTTCATGGCCATCATGGGCGCGAGCGGCTCCGGCAAGTCCACGCTCATGAACACGCTCGGCTGCCTCGACCGCCCCACGCGCGGACGCTACCTGCTCGACGGCGTCGACATTTCCCAACTCGACCGCAACGAGCTCGCCGACCTGCGCAACGAGAAACTCGGCTTCGTCTTCCAGGGTTTCAATCTCCTCTCCCGCACCACCGCGCGCGAGAACGTCGAGCTGCCCATGCTCTACGGCGGGCGCCATTTCTCGGTCTCCGAAATGCACGAGCGCGCGATGAAGTGCCTCGAGATCGTCGGCCTGGCGAACCGCGCCGACCACTTCCCGAGCCAGCTCTCGGGCGGGCAACAGCAGCGCGTCGCCATCGCCCGCGCGCTGGTGAACCAGCCGCAGGTGCTTCTCGCCGACGAGCCGACCGGCAACCTTGACAGCAAGACGTCGGTCGAGGTCATGGGTGTGTTCCAGAAATTGAACGACGAGGGGATCACGATCGTCATGGTGACCCACGAGCTCGACATCGCGCACTTCTGCCGCCGCAACCTGATCATGCGGGACGGCCGGGTCGTCAGCGACCTCCAGGTGACCGACCGCCTCATCGCCGAGCAGGAAATGGCCAAGCTCCGCGAAGCCGAGTCCGCCGCGAAGCTCACGGCCTGACCGTCGCACCCCAAATTCCGAATTCCAAATTTCGAATTCCAAAATCCGCTCCGCTCCCTCCGAAACCGAACCCCGAACTGCGAACTGCGAAAAAATGCGCCTCGCCTCCACCCTCACCGTCTCCTTCCGCGCCCTTCGCCGGAACGCCATGCGCTCGCTGCTCACCGCGCTCGGGATCATCATCGGCGTCGGCGCGGTCATCGCCATGGTCAGCATCGGCAACGGCGCCAAGTCCATGGTCGAGGCCCAGATCGCCGCCCTCGGGGAGAACGTGCTCCTGGTCTTCTCCGGCAGCTTCAACCAGGGCGGCGCGCGTTCGGGCGCGTTCGGGGCCGGGACGCTGACGCCCGACGACGCCGACGCGATCAGGCGCGAGGTGATGACGGTCATCGCTGTCAGCCCCGAGGTCCGCACCAACGCGCAGGTCCTCGCCAACGGGCTGAACTGGTCCACCCAGATCCTCGGCGAAGGCGCGGATTACCTCGCGATCCGCGGCTGGCCGCTCGCCGACGGCGCGATGTTCAGCGACGCCGATATCCGCAGCGTCGCCAAGGTCTGCGTCATCGGGCAGACGATCGCCACGCAGGTTTTCCCCGACGGCTCCGTGATCGGCCAGACGCTGCGCATCAAAAGCCAGCCGTTCAAGGTGGTCGGGATTCTCGCCGCCAAGGGACTGTCGGTGCAGGGCGCCGACCAGGACGATCTCGTGATCGTGCCGTACACGAGCGCGATGCGCCGTGTCTCGAAGCAGACCATGCTCCGGTCCATCACGATCCAGGCCTCGTCCGCCGACACGATGAGCCTCGCGCAGAACGACATCATTGCGCTGCTGCGGCAGCGTCACCGGACCTCGGAAGGCACGGACGACTTCACGGTGCGCAGCCAGGTCGAGATCGCGCAGGCGGCGACCGCGACCTCCAACACCATGACGCTTCTGCTCGGCGCGATCGCGGGGGTTTCGCTGATCGTCGGCGGCATCGGCATCATGAACATCATGCTGGTGTCCGTGACGGAGCGCACCCGCGAGATCGGCATCCGCCTCGCCGTCGGCGCGCACGGCCGCGAGATCCAGCTCCAGTTCCTGATGGAGTCGATCGTGCTGAGCGTGTTCGGCGGCACCATCGGCATTCTCCTCGGCATCGGAGTCTCGGAGCTGCTCTCGCGCATCAACAGCTGGCCGACCCTCGTGTCGACCACCGCCGTCGCCGTCGCCTTCGTGTTCAGCGCGGCCGTGGGCATGGTGTTCGGCTACTATCCGGCGCGAAAAGCCTCGCTGCTCGATCCGATCGAAGCTCTACGTTACGAATGATGCGCGCCACCGCCGCCGTGATCCTGCTGGCGCTCTCCGAAAAGACCACCGCCCCACCCCCGCACAGCATGCACCTTCTCGCGGTGGACGGGTAGCGCGATTGGCCGTGGCGAGGAATGCCCGGGACTTTTTCTATCGCGGTCGGGCTCGTTCCCCGGAAAATCCGCGTCGCATCATGAGCCTCCGCCTTCCGTTGACCACCGCCGGCGCGCTTGCGCTGGCTTCGCTGCTCCGGGCCGGATCGCCCGGCGAGGATGCGTCCGCCCTCTACCGGGCGAAGAAATATCCCGAGGCTCGCGAAGCCTTCGCCCGGCTTTCCGCCGCCGACCCGAAAAACGCCGAGGCCCATTTCTATCTCGGTGCGATCGCCCAGCGGCGGGGCGACCTCGATGGAGCGCTGAGCGAGCTTGAAACCGCGACATCGCTCGATCCCGCCAACTCCAGTTATTTCCTCGAACTCGGCGGCGCCTACGGCGAGGCGGCCGAAAAGGCCGGGATGTTCGCGAAAATGGGCCTCGCCAAAAAATGCCAGGCCGCGCTGGAGAAAGCCGTCGAGCTGAATCCCGACAACCTCGTCGCCCGCAACGGGCTGGTCTCCTACTACCGTGCCGCGCCCACCTTCGTCGGCGGCGGCCTAAGCAAGGCCTACGACGAGGCGGAGGAAATCCGGAAGCGCGATCCCGTCATGGGGGCAAGCGTCCTTGGCCAGCTCTATCTCGCCGAAAAAAAATACGACCAGGCCTTCGCGATTTTCGAGGAAACGCTGAAGACGTCGCCGGACAGCTACCTCGCGCTCTACTCGGTCGGCCGCACCGCCGCGCAGACCGGCCAGCACCTGGATCGGGGCGAACAGGTCCTGCGCCACTGCCTCGAACTTGCTCCCGGCAAGGGCGAGCCGAGTCACGCCGCGGTCCACTGGCGTCTCGGCAACCTCGCCGAAAAACGCAGCGACCCCGCGACCGCCCGCGCCGAATACGAATCCGCGTTGAAAATCGACCCCGCCTTTGTCCAGGCGCAGGACTCCCTGTCGAAATTGAAATGACAGTTTGAACAGAAGGTAACGAGGGCAACGAAGCGCCGTCCGTCTGCTGGGTCCGGGATGCGGGCGTGGGTTCCAAGGATTTTGGTTTCCGAACCCTCCTCCGAACCAGCCTCCGCCTGCAACCCGGACTCCGCCCACGGCCGGCCCTTCGTTCGCTTCGTTACCTTCTGTTCAAACTCCGAAGTTCGGCGGAGTCCGAGTTGCGGGTGCTAGGTCCAAAGATCTTTGGTTTCCGAACCCTCCTCCGAACCAGCCTCTGCTTGCAATCCGGACTCCGCGTACGGGCGGCGCTTCGTTGTCTTCGTTACCTTCTGTTCCACGACCGAAGATCGAATTCATCCTCGTCGTTCGCCTATTCGCGCCTAACGTCAGAGGGGAATGGCTGCGGCGCTCCTCGTTGAACTTCAAGACGTCTCCAAGCGGTATGGCGACGGGCCGGTCGTGCTCGAGCATGTCAATCTGTCCGCCGAGGCGGGCGAGTTCGTCAGCCTGATCGGGCCGAGCGGATGCGGGAAGTCCACCCTCCTCCGCCTCATCGCCGGCCTGAGCCCGGTCACCCGCGGCGCGATCTCGGTCCACGGCCGCACGCCGGACGAAGCCGCGGCGGAACTCGCGTTCGTCTTCCAGGAGCCGACGCTGCTGCCGTGGCTCACGGTCGCGAAAAACGTGGCCTTGCCCCGCCGGCTCCGCGGCCTCCCGCCCTCCGAGCGCGCCGCCGTCACGCGCCGCGTGCTCGAGCTGGTGCGGCTCGGCGACCGCCTGGAGGCGTTTCCGCGGCAGCTCTCCGGCGGACAGAAGATGCGGGTCTCGATCGCGCGCGCCCTTTCGCTCGCCCCGAAGCTGCTGCTGCTCGACGAGCCCTTCGGCGCCCTCGACGAAATGACCCGCGAGCATCTCAACGAGGAACTCCTCGCGATCCGCGAGCAGCAGGCCTGGACCGCTTTTTTCGTCACGCACTCCGTCGCGGAGGCGGTTTTCCTTTCCAGCCGGATCGTCGTCATGGCCGCCGGCCCCGGGCGGATCCACACGGAGGTCGCCGTGCCGCTCGCTTATCCGCGCACCGCGGCGACGCGGCTGTCCCGCGAGTACCACGGCCTCGTCGCCGAAGTCTCGCGCCTCCTCCGCTCGGTCGAGGCGACCACCGCCGCGCGCTGAAAATCCTCCCCTGATGCCGAAGCGCCTGCTCCACCTCCTGCTCCCCGCCTTCACCGGCGCGCTCTTCGTCGCCATCTGGTACGCGATCCGGTACGCGATGTCCGAGGAGATGCGGTTCCTCCTGCCGACACCAGGGGAGATTCTTGCGGCGCTCCACGACAACCGCGACGCCCTCGGACGCGCGGCGCTCAACACCACCGAAGGCGCGCTCCTCGGCTTCGTCTTCGCCGTGGTCATCAGCGCCGCTCTCGCCCTGGCGCTCTCGCTGTCGTCGCTCGTGCGGATCAGCCTCTATCCGTACCTGATGATCCTGCAGATGACGCCCGTCATCATTTTCGCCCCGATCCTCGTCCTCTGGGTGGGCGCCGGGATCAAGAGCGTGGTCGTGATCACTTTCCTGATCTGTTTTTTCCCGCTCGTCGTCAACACGACGCAGGGGCTGATCTCGACCGACCGCAACCTCGTCGAACTCTTCCGGATGTACCGCGCGCGGCGCCTCCAGGAAATCCTCCACCTCCGCGTCCCGGCCGCCCTGCCCTATTTCTTCACCGGCCTGCGGATCGCCGCGACCCTCGCGCCGATCGGGGCGCTGGTCGGCGACTACACGGCCGGAAGCTCCGCGGGCGACGGCGGCGGCCTCGGCTTCCAGGCGATCATCTATTCGAGCCAGGCGAAATATCCCGCCCTGTTCGCCACCGCGGCCGTCACCTGCGTGCTCGGGTTTGTCTTCGTCGCCGTGGTCGTCAGCCTCAGCTGGCTCGCCCTTCACCAATGGCACGACTCGTACGAGCGCGCCGACACCTGAACCTCATGACCAAGCGTCCCCCCTTCCTCCTCGCGCTCGCGCTCCTGTCGCTGCCCGCCGCGTCCGCCGCCGAAAAGGCGCCGCTGAAAATCACCGTGCAGCTCGACTGGATTTCGGAGCCGGAACACGGCGGGTTCTACCAGGCGCTCGCGCGGGGATTTTTCCGCGACGAAGGCCTCGATGTGACGCTCGTCCCGGGAGGGCCCAATGCGTTTGTCATGCCGAAGGTCGCCACCGGCCAGGCGGACATCGGCCAGGCCGACAGCACCAACACGCTGCTCCAGCAGGCGGAGGGCCTGCCGATCCTCCAGGTCGCCGCCGTGTTCCAGGATGATCCGTCCGGCCTGCTCATTCATGCCGCCAGCAGCGTGAGGAAGTTCGAGGATCTCCAGGGCAAGGCCGTCATCGCCCGTCCGGAGTGGGCCTTCCTGAAATTCCTCCAGAAGAAATACCACCTCGTCTTTTCCGTCGTCCCGCAGAATTTTTCCGTCGCCGCCTTCCTCGGAAACCGGGAGGCGATCCAGCAGGGCTATTTCATCTCCGAGCCTTACCACATCGTGAAGGCGGGCGGGCAGATGCCCCGGTTTCTTTCGACGTGGGACGCCGGCTTCCGTTCGTACGCCGTGCTGATCACGAACCGGAAATTCGCGCGCGAACATCCCTCCGAGTTGAAGGCGTTCCTGCGGGCGTACGTCCGCGGCTGGCGGGACTACGTCACGGGCGACCCGGCGCCGGCGCACGAGGCGCTGAAGCGGGCGAACGCGAACAACACCGACGACTTCATGAATTTCTCGCGGCGGATGATCATCGACGAGCGGCTGGTGACCGGCCGCGATGCCGACGGCGGCCCCGCGAAGATCGGGCAGATCGATCCCGCGCGCTACGCCACCCAGATCGCCCAGCTCGAAGACCTGGGCATCCTGCCGAAGGGCAAGGTCACCGCGGCGAAGGCGATGACGACGGAATTCCTGCCGAAGTAGCCGCGTTTCCGCCCTTCCGCGCCTCCGGGTTCGCCTTGGCTTTACGCCATCGCTGCGATCCCCCACAACCGCGGCATGACGGAAAGCGCTGCCGCCGACTCCGCGCACAACCGCTTCAGCTTCGGCGCCTGGCTTTTCCTCCGCGCGCTCGCGGCAATTTACGCCATCGCCTTCGTTTCTTTCTGGCGGCAGTCCGCCGGACTGGTCGGTCCGAACGGAATCCTTCCGGCGCAGCCGTTCTTCGACGCCGTCCACGCCCAGCTCGGCCCGCGCGCCTATCTCGAGCTTCCTTCCCTTTGCTGGTGGTGGGGCGCGGACCGGTCGCTGCCGCTGCTTTGTGCCGCGGGCTTGGTTTGCTCGGCGCTGCTTTTCGCGGGGATCGCACCCGCGCTTTCGCTCGGCGCGCTCTGGGCCGTCTATCTCTCGCTCTGCGGCGCGGGGCAGATTTTCTACGGGTTCCAATGGGACTCCCTTCTCCTCGAGGCGTCGGTGCTCGCGGTCTTCCTCGCCCCGTGGTCGCTGCTTCCGCGATGGCGGCGCTTTGAGCCGCCCAGACTTTCGCTCCTGCTGCTCTGGTGGCTGCTGTTCCGGCTCATGGTCCTCTCGGGCGCCGCGAAACTGATGAGCGGCGATCCGACGTGGCGCGACCTCACCGCGCTCACCTTTCACTACGAGACCCAGCCGCTGCCGACCGCGATCGGCTGGTACGCGCATCAGCTCCCCGCGTGGTTTCAGCGCGTTTCGGCCCTCCTCATGTTCGCGGTCGAACTGCTCGTGCCGTTCGCGCTCTTCGCGCCCCGTGCCTTCCGGCACCTCGCCGCCCTCCTGATCACCGTCTTCATGGTGCTGATCGGCCTCACGGGAAACTACACCTTCTTCAATTTCCTCACCGCCGCGCTCTGCGTGCTCTGGCTCGACGACGCCTGGTGGCAGCGCGTGCTGCGTCGTCCGAAATCCGATGAAGGCCGCGCGCTTGCGCCGTTCGCCGCGCCGGTCTGGCCGCTGCGCCTCTTCGCGATTTTCGCCTTCGGCTACACGGCGATGGTCTCGCTGCCGACCTTGGGAAACTCGCCGACGCTTTATCGCCTTCGCCAGCCGGTCGACGAAATCGTCGGACCCTTCCGCAGCTTCAATAGTTACGGGCTCTTCGCGGTCATGACCCATCCGCGTCCCGAGCTCAGCATCGAGGGCAGCAACGACGGCCGCGAGTGGCTCGCCTACGAATTTCCGCACAAGCCCGGCGCGCTGACCCGCGCCCCGACGTGGGTCGCGCCGATGCAGCCCCGCCTCGACTGGCAGCTGTGGTTCGCGGCGCTCATGCCCCCCGAGCAGAATCCCTGGGTGCCCGAGCTCTGCCGCCATCTGCTGCGCGGCACACCCGAGGTCCTCGCGCTCTTCGCCCACAACCCTTTTCCCGGCCAGCCCCCGCGCCTCGTCCGCGTGGTGCGATACGAGTATCACTTCACCGATCCCGCGGCGCTCCGCCGCACGGGACACTGGTGGCGACGGACGCCGCTCGACTATTACGTTTCGCCACTCTCACTGCGTTGACCATGCCCGCCGACGCCCGCTCCCGCTTCCTCGCCCTCGCCCGCACCGCCGTGCAGGAAAACACGCTCGTGAAGCTCACGCTCGGGAAACACCGCGGAACCGACGCCACCCTGCAGAACGTTTTTGTCCGCCTGGTCTCGCTCAAATCCGGCCCGCACCTCGCGTTCGTGTGGCGCCACGCGACGCGGGACGTCACCAAGAATCATGACCCCGCCGCCGGACTGGCGCAGCTCGAGACCCTGATCGGCGCCGACTTTCTCGACGCCCATCTGTTCACCGCCATCGGATCGGCCCAGCTCGAGTGTCAGCCCGACGGGAAGGCGCGTCTCCGCGAAAGCCGCGCCGCCCCCGCCGCCGCCGGCGCGCGCCCCACCGGCAACGATCGCGCCAAGGTCCGCGCCATCCCTGCCGACGCCCCGTGGCTGCGCGCGCTCGGCGTCACCAACGACCGCGGACAACCGCGCGAGGGGATGGCCGACAAATTCCGGCAGATCCAGAAATTCGCCGAGCTGCTGGATCATCTCATGGCCGACGCCGCGCTGCCGGCCGACCGGACGCTGCGGGTCGTCGACATGGGTAGCGGCAAGGGTTATCTCACGTTCGCCGTGAGCATGCTCCTGGGCGAACGCGGCAGCGTGCTCGGCATCGAGGCGCGGCCCGAGCTGGTGGCGCTCTGCAATCGGGTCGCCGAGGAGACCGGTTTCGCGTCGCGGCTCATGTTCGCCGCCGGGACGATTTCCGAGGCGGAGCTGCCGGCGGCCGACATCCTGATCGCCTTGCACGCCTGCGACACGGCCACCGACGACGCGCTCGCCAAGGGCGTCGCCGCCGGCGCCGGGCTGCTCGTCGTTTCGCCGTGCTGCCAGAAGGAACTCCGCCCCCAGCTGAGCGCCCCCCCGGTCCTGGCCGAGGCGCTGCGGCACGGAATTTTTCAGGAACGCCAGGCGGAATTCGTCACCGACGCCCTGCGGGCCCAGCTCCTCGAATGGGCCGGTTATCGCACCAAGGTCTTTGAGTTCATCTCGACCGAGCACACCGCGAAGAACCTGATGATCGCTGGGATCAAATCGCGGGCGCGCGGCGACGCGGAGAGCGGGAAACGGCTGAGGGAATTCGCGTCGTTCTACGGGATCAGGCGACAGCGCCTGGCCGAGCACCTCGGACTGTCGCTTGTCTGATAGCTTTCGTCTGACTTGTGAGACCCATTCGAATCATCCCATGACCTGGTCCGAACTCGACTGGCCCGCCCTCGACCGGCTGCGCGACGGATTTCTCAGCGGCTCCCCGTCTGCCGCGCCCTATTGGAGGACCGCGAGCGACCTCGCCAGCTACGATCTCACCTACGGGGAGCGCATCGGCTGGAAATGGGACCACGTCCTGCGCGAATTGAAACTCCGCGGCTGGGCTCCCCGCGCCCGCTCCGTCCTCGACTGGGGCTGCGGCAGCGGCATCGCGGGGCGGCGCACGATCTCGGCATTCGGCCCCGAAAATTTCGCTTCGCTTCTCGTCTGGGATCACTCGGCCGCGGCCTGCGACTTCGCCGCCGACGCCGCGGCCAGGGCGTTTCCGTCGCTCGACGTCGCCACGGTGACGCCGGGATTTCTCGCGTCCACCGAACCGGTTGGGCTGCTGCTCGTCAGCCACGTGCTCAATGAACTCACGCCGGCAGCGCTCGATTCCCTTCGCGCGCTCGTCAGCCGCGCCGAAAGCGTCATCTGGGTCGAGCCGGGCACGCACGACGTCTCCCGCTCGCTCGGTGCGTTGCGCGAGGAATTTCGCGCGCGCTTCACCCTCGTCGCCCCGTGCACGCACCCGCTCGCGTGTCCGGCGCTCGCCCCCGGACGCGAGCGCGACTGGTGTCATTTCTTCGCCCCGCCGCCGAGCGCGATCTTCGCCGATTCCGGCTGGGTCAAGTTCGGCCAGCGCGCCGGGATCGATCTCCGCAGCCTGCCCTATTGTTTCATCGCGCTCGACCGCCAATCGACCGCCGCCGCGCCGCCCGGCTGGTCGCGGATCATCGGCCGGCCCGAGCATTTCAAACCCTACGTCCGGGTCCTGAACTGCGACGCCGACGGCCTCGCCGAACTGACGCTCGCCAAGCGCGCCGATCCCGCGCTCTACAAGGAACTGGACCGCACCCGGGAACCCCTGGTCTACCGCTGGCGCCGCGAGGGCGATGCCATCCTGTCCGGCAGTTCCGTAGCACGGGTCTCCGACCCGTGAAGGTGGACTCGAGCTAGACGGGTGTGCCCGACGTTCTCCGTTGGCAGAGCCCGCCCACACGGGTCGGAGACCCGTGCTACCAGAGAACCGAACCTTGACTCCCGCATTCCCGTACGGATGCTGACCCTCTCACTTTACATCCACCATGGGCCAACAACTGAACAAGTACATCAAACGTAAACGTCGCGCCGCCTACCTGAAGCGCCGCAAGGCCCGCGTCAAAGCCGCCGCCAAGAAAAAGTAACGTTCCGCTTCCTCGCCAAAGTTCGAAACCGCGGCCCTGCGCCGCGGTTTTTTATTCTCCAACGCCAAACCCGTTTCACCGCGAAGCACGCGAAGACCCCAAGGTGGCGGCCCTTCGCTCCCTTTCCGGTCTTCGCGGCCAAATCGTCCCATGATCAAGGTCAGCCTCATTTCCCTCGGATGCGCCAAGAATCTCGTCGATAGCGAGATCATGATCGGACACCTTCACCAGGCCGGCATGGTCGTCATTCCCGAGGCGGAAAAAGCGGACGTCGTCATCGTCAACACCTGCTCGTTCATCGACTCCTCCAAGGAGGAATCGATCGGGCACATCCTCGAGGTCCACCAGAACCGCGGCCTCCGCAAGCGCCGCAAGGAACAGAAGCTGATCGTCGCCGGCTGCATGTCGCAGCGTTTCTCGAAGGATCTCTCGAGCGAGCTCGCGCACGAGGTCGACGCCTTCATCGGCCTCGACCAGATCACCAGGGTCGCCCCGATCATCGAGGGCATCTTTGCCAAGGAGCGCGGCGCGAACCCGGTCTCGGAGGTCCATGTCACGCCGCGTTCGACCTACATCCCCGACTACAACACGCCGCGATTCCGCCTGACACCGAAACACTTCGCGTACGTCAAGATTGCCGAGGGCTGCAACCACCCGTGCACGTTCTGCATCATTCCGCAGATCCGCGGACGCCACCGCAGCCGCACGGTCGACAGCGTCGTCGCCGAGGCGCGCCAGCTCGTGAAGGAAGGCGTCAGGGAGCTGAACCTCATTTCCCAGGACACGACCTTCTTCGGCATGGACACCTGGGACGAGCGGCCGAACCCGCGCACGCCGGTCGACTCCCGCCGCGGCGCCGCGCTCACCACGCTCCTGCGCGAGCTCAACGCCATCGAGGGCGATTTCTGGATCCGGCTTCTTTACACACATCCGGCCCATTGGAGCGACGAGCTGATCCAGACGATCGCCGAGTGCCCGAAGGTCGCGCGTTACATCGACATCCCGCTCCAGCACATCAGCGACGCCATGCTAGAACGCATGCAGCGCGAGACGAGCGGCGGTTACATCCGCGACCTGATCCGCCGCATTCGCGCCGGGATTCCCGGCATCGCGGTCCGCACGACGTTCATTGTCGGATTTCCCGGCGAAACCGAGGCCGACGTCGACGAGCTGTGCGACTTCATCCGCGAAACCAAGTTCGAGCGCCTCGGCGTGTTCCGCTATTCCCAGGAAGAGGGCACGCGCGGCGCGAAGATGGAGCACCAGGTTCCCGCGAAGGTGAAGGAGGCCCGCTGGCACCGCCTGATGGCGCTGCAGCAGGAGATCGCCCGCGGCGTTTCGAAGTCCCAGGTCGGCCGCACGATTCGCGTGCTGGTCGAGGAGCCGGGGGTCGCCCGCGGCGAGGCGGACGCCCCGGACATCGACGGACGCGTCTACCTCCCGCGCGATCTCCCCGTCGGCGAGTTCGTCGACGTGAAAATCAATTCCTTCCACGACTACGACCTCCTCGCCCTTCCCACCGGCGAGCAGCCCGTCGTCTACAAGATCGCGAAGCAGGCCCAGTGAGGATCCATCCGTTGAACCGCCGGTCCCCTCCCGGCGATTTGGCGAGGTGTCTCTTGGGCCACTTGAGGCCGGTCACATTAGAGCATTTGAAATAAAAGGGTGTCCGCCAAGAATTCGGGACCAACTCCGGGTCCGAAAGGAATCGCCCGCGAAAAATGCGCAAGGGCTCGGCGGCTCCGAATCGAATCTCCCGTGCGCCTATGGGCGCGATGGCAGCTCCTTCGCAACCCCGGAGCCCTTGCGCATTTTTGCGGCCAACCTCCACGCCGGAATTCTCGCCGACGATGAGTGTCAGCAGCGTGGCTACAGCTTGAGTTAAAATGCTCTAACCAGACCGGGGATTGAGTCGGGTCGCAGCCACGTACTGCCCGATGATTCCGCCGAAGCTGCCGTTGGTGAAGAACACGACGAGCTGCGGTTTTTCCTCCGCCTTCGTGTTGGCCACGATCGTTTCCAGCAGCGCCGCATTCGTGGGCGCGGTGTGCCCGTGGACTCCCTGCGTTTCCAGAAACTGCATCAGGCCCTCGACGTCGAAACGCTCCTCGGGCTTCAGCTTTTCGGCGCGGTCAATCGGCCCGAGATAAACCTCGTCCGCCAGCGCGAGCGCGCGCATGAACGCCGCCTGCATGACCTTCGTCCGCGACGTGTTGCTCCGCGGCTCGAACGCCGCGTGGATCACGTGTCCGGGAAACCGCGAGCGAAACGACTGCAGCGTCTCGGCCAGCGCGGTCGGGTGGTGGCCAAAGTCCTCGATGACCTTCAGCTGCGCGCTGTTCGCGAGCAGCTCCTGCCGCCGCCTGACGCCGCGGAAATCCGCCAGCGCGCCGAGCTTCAATCGCGCGGGATCGTCCGGGAAAATCGCCAGCCCCGCCGCGATCGCGGCCACCGCGGCGTTGCGCGCGTTGAAGAGTCCCGGCTGCAACCACTGCACCTCCGCCCAGAGGCGCCCCCGCCAGTAGAGCGAGAAGCGCGCCCCGTCGGCCGCCTCCGAAAACCCGACGATGCGCAGGTCGTTGCCCTCGTCGACCCCGACGCGCACCACGCGCGTCCAGCCGAGCGGGCCCAGCGCGCGCAGGTTCGCGTCGTCGCCATTGAGCACAATCCAGCCGTGGCGCGGCACGATGCGCGTGAGGTGGCTGAACGTCCGCTGCACATCGGCGAGGTCGCGGAAGATGTCGGCATGGTCGAACTCGAGGTTGTTCAGGACCGCGATGTGCGGCGCGTAGTGGATGAACTTGCTGCGCTTGTCGAAGAACGCGCTGTCGTACTCGTCGCCCTCGATCACGAACGGATCCGTCTCCGTCCCGAGATGGTTCCCGCTCGGCGGATCCTGCGGCACGCCGCCGATCAGGAAGCCGGGATCGCGGCCGTTCGCGCGCAGGAGGAACGCGGCCAGCGCCGTCGTGGTCGTCTTCCCGTGCGTCCCGCAGACCACCAGGTTGGCGCGGCCCGCGAGCACCATGTCGTGCAGCAGCGCCGGCAGCGACGTGTACGCCAGCGAGCGGGTCTCGAGCAGCCACTCGATCTCGGGGTTGCCGCGCGAAAGGGCGTTGCCGATGACGACCAGTTCCGGCGCGAGCTGGGCGAGACGCGCGGCGTCATAGCCCTCGTGCAGCGCAATTCCCGCCTCGGCGAGCACGGTGCTCATCGGCGGATAGACTCCGGTGTCGGAGCCGAGCACCTCGTGTCCCGCCGCCCGTGCGAGCAGCGCGGCATTGCCCATCGCCGTCCCGCAGATGCCCATGAAGTAAATCCGCATGCTGGGTTTGTTGCTCTCTCCCGCGCCCGCCTGCAACCCCGGAGGTGACGCGCGTCCACGCGTCGGCGGACGTTTCGGATCGAACCCGGATCGTCTCCGGCAAAACCGCCGGATTACCTCAACGCCTGCCAATCGAGCGCTTCAGCGCCTGCTCGAGGGTCGGCGGCCGTTTTCGTCCCTGCCTCTTCAGGAAATCGATCACAGCAATCTCCTCTCGCGCCAAACTCGCTCCCGCTCCGAATAGCGGCTTCAGAGTCTTTCCGTTTCCGATTCTCTCCGGCAGACCGACGACCTGACCCGCGAGGTAGGCCTCCATCACCGCCGGGTGAATGTACGATTTCCGGCAGATCGTCG
Organism: Verrucomicrobiota bacterium; assembly: GCA_028293565.1. GTDB lineage: Bacteria > Verrucomicrobiota > Verrucomicrobiia > Opitutales > Opitutaceae > Opi-474. The sequence continues at coordinate 16,317 of JAQGON010000116.1, forward strand.
GCGTGTTCCCGAGGCTCTGCGCCACGCCGCCAATCACCTCGAGCATCCGTTTCTTCGTCGGCCGGGCGCCTTTCTCCCGGCACGTTTCGCCCAATGCGAGCGCCGCGAGCATCGTGCCCCACCACGTGCGGAAGTCCTTCGCCGAAAATTCCTCGCCGGCCGCGGCGCGCACATAGGCGTTGATCTCCTCCGATGCGACCTTCTGCGGCCGGCCCTCCTCGTCGACATATTGAAACAGGTCCTGGCCCGGTAAATCCTGCAGGCGCTTCACGAGCCGGGCGAGCCGCGGGTCGCGGAGGTCGACGTCATGCACCTTGCCGCTTTTCCCCGAAAAATGAAAATGCACCGTCCCGCGCCGGAAGGAAACATGCCGGTCGCGAAGCGTCGTCAGCCCGAACGATCGGTTCTGCCGCACGTATTCCTCGTTGCCCACGCGGATGAGCGTCGTCTCGAGCAACCGGACGATCACCGCGAGAACTTTTCCCTTGCCCAATCCCGGGGACCGCAGGTCGCGCGCGACCTGCCGCCGGATTCGCGGCAGCGCTTTGCCGAACGCGATCGTCCGGTCGAATTTCGTGGCGCCGCGCGAAGCGCTCCAGCCGGCGTGATACTTGTATTGTTTGCGTCCGCGGTCGTCGCGTCCCGTGGCCTGGATGTGTCCCGTGGCCGACGGACAAATCCACACGTCCGTCCACGCCGGCGGGATCGCCAGCTGCCGGATCCGCCCGAGCGTTTCCTTTTTTCGCAGCGGCCGGCCTGAAGCGTCGAGGTAGTGGAATCCCTTCCCGGTCTTCCGCCGTGCGATTCCCGGTCCACGGTCCGAACAATACCGGAGCCCCGCCTCCCGCGCCGCGGCGATCGCTCCGGGTTGCGCCTGCGCAGGTGTCGCCGAGCCGTTGGCCATGCGCCTCCATCGACAGGCATTCCGCCGCGAGGTTGCGCCACCTGCAGGTGCCCCCGCGCTTCGGGTCCGGGGAATCTTCACGCCCTCGCGTCCCGGTGTTTTTCGGGTCGCGATTTCAAACACGGAGGCGCGACGACGCGAAGGATCATGCGAAGCCAGCCCGGCGTTTTTTCGATCGAGCATTTCGCAAGGTGCGACAATCCCGTCATCCTCGGAACCGGCCGGGGGGTTGGCCCGATAGATGCTCATGGCTAATACCCCGAAACTTGGACGAACCGGACCGCATCAGGAACCGCATCATCGACAGCCGGCAGATCGCGGCATTCGCGGCCTTGGTCCGCCATCGCAGTTTCACGACGGCGGCCGAGGAGTTGTTCCTCACGCAGTCCGCGGTCAGCCACGCGATCAAGTCGCTCGAGGCCGACATCGGGTGCCGGCTGTTCGAGCGACGCGGGAGAGCCATCTCCCTCACCCGTGCCGGCGAGCAGCTCCACCTGCGCACCGAAAAAATCCTCAGCGAGATGCGCGCCGCCCGGCTCGAGATCGAGCACCTCTCGCCGAAAGGCGAGAGCCAGCTCTGCGTCGGCGCCGGCACCCTCGCCTGCCAGTACATCCTCCCGAGCGTGCTGAAGGAGTTCCGCCAGACTCATCCGAAATGCCGGGTCCGGCTCGAGCCGGGGAACCTGCCGAACCTCCTCGAGCTGCTCTACACCCATCAGATCGATTTCGCGCTCGGCGTGGACAGCGCGCCTTCGGAGGACTTCTCCTTCGAGAAGATTTTCGAGGACGAGCTCCTGTTCTTCATCTCGCCGCAGCACGCCTGGGGAAAAATCAAGCGCGTGCCTCACGCCGCGATCGTCACCGAGACCTTCGTGGTGCCGATGAAGCAGGGGCAGACCTCCGCGATCCTCGACAAATATTTCCGCACCGAAAAAATTTCCCCCAAGAACCTGATCGCCGCCGGCAGCCTCGATGCGGCCAAGCAGCTCGTCGGGTCCGGCTTCGGCGTGGGATTCTTTGCGCACTGGCAGGTCGCGGCGGAGGCCGCCGCCGGTTCGCTCGTCGCCGTGCCGCTCACCACCCGGCGGCTGATCCGCAGCTGGGTCGTGGCGCGGCTCAAGGGCCGCGAACCGCAGAGGATCGAGCAGGAATTCATCCAGCGGTGCAAATCCGTCCTGACGACGCTTGCCGCCGTCGGCACGGTGGTCCTCACGGTCGCAGCCTGAGCCGCGACGTAGTTCCGCGGCGTAGTTCGCTGATCTTAACGGGTGGAGCGTATTGCCCTCAATGCGCTGGCGGTGTGAGCAGACCTTGATTGCCGACGGAGCGGCCAACGCGTTGAGGGCAACGCATTCCACCCGCGGTTCAAACTTCGGGCTGACGCCGGATTGTTTTTACCGCGAAGGTCGCAAAGTTCGCAAAGGCCGATCCCCGGAGGAATTGGTCCGAACCTTCGCGCCCTTCGCGATCTTGGCGGTGAAACCAGACCGCGGCCAACGCGTTGAAGACAACGCATTCCACCCGCGGCCGCGCGTTTCGGATTATTCGATGAAACGATTTACTCGATAAAACGGTTACGGGAAAAAAATTAATACGACGGCGCGCGGGTGAGTCATGGCACGTGGCGTGCAAAGCCGGACCACGCCAACCGTCAGACCAAACACCGACCAGGAACCCGCCCAGGCCATGCACAAACTTCTCCGCCCCGTTTTCATCCTCACCCTCGCCACCGCCGCTGTCCTCGCGGAAACCGATCCCGGCGCCGCGCCCAGGCCGCCGGAGCCCGCGAAGGGCCCGGAGGCGATCGTGCTGCTGGAAAAATTCGTCACGAGCGAGCGCAACGACGATCCCGGCGGCGTGTTGCCCGCGAAACCGGTGTCGTCGGTCTTCGGCACGGCGCTGACCGTCGCCGAGACCCCGCGGTCCGTTTCCGTCGTCAGCACCGAGATGCTCAACCAGTACGGCATCACGAATGTCGAGGGCCTGGCCGCCGTCGTGCCGAACTCCTACACCTCGTCGGCCTTCGGCATCGCCGGCTCGCTCGATCTGCGCGGCACCAACGCCGCGAATTTCTTCCGCGGCATGCAGCGGATCGAAAACGGCGGCATCTTTCCCACGCCGATCGGCGCGACCGACAGCATCGACGTCGTGCGCGGGCCGCCGTCCCCGATCTACGGTCCGGGGAAGATCGGCGGCTACCTCAATTTCGTGCCCAAGGCCGCGCGGGCCAGCACCGGCAAATACCTCGACCGGCCCACGAGCCGCGTGAACCTGACCTACGGTTCCTATGACCAGCGGCAGCTCACCGCCGAACAGGGCGGGCCGCTGCCGATGTCGAACCGCAACGGCGGATACTACGTCTACGCGCTGATGGAAAATTCCGGGAGCTGGTACAACAACACGAAGAATCTCCAGACCATCCTCCAGACGTCGTTCGATCTCCAGCTGACGCACGCGTGGCGCGCCGAGTTCGGCCAGCAATACCAGTACTGGGCCTCCACCGAGCTCTCCGGCACGAACCGCCTCACCCAGGAGACCGTCGACCACGGAACCTACCTCAGCGGCCAGCCGCTCGTGAATCTGGACACCAACGGCAACGGCGTCGTCAGCGTGCCCGAGCTTGGCGCCTATTCCTTCGGCGTGCGTTACGGCACCAACCCCGCGTCGATCGTCCTGCCGGCGTCCTTCGCCCTGAATCCGGCGACGATCAGGCAGACCACCATCGAGGGCAACGCCATCTTCACCGAGCCGGGAGACTACGCCAACGCCACGTCCGCCTGCTACTTCGTCGACCTCATCAACGACACCAACCCGGACCTGGTCTTCAAGAACCAGATGTTCCTCGACACGACGCGGCGCGCCAAGGAGACCACGCAGGGTTTCGCGACAAAGGCCCGCGGCGTCCAGTTCGAGGAAAAAATCACCGCGGAGCAGCACCTTGCGCCGTTCAAATGGCTGCAGCTCGCGAACAGCGCGGCGCTCTCGTTCCGGTATCTCAATGCCGAAAACGCCGCGTACAACGCGATGGAGATCTACAGCCGGCGCGACCTCGCCGTCGGCGCGAAGCCGAATGACCGCGTCACGAGCCCGCTCGACGATCCCGGCACCAAGTGGGGCTCGGATCGCTTCAGCACGCAGTACGCGTACGGCCTCGGCGTGATCACCACCGCGACGTTCTTCGACCGCCTCGTCGTCATCCTCGGCGGCCGGGCCGACCAGCTTTCGCTCTACTCGGTCCCGAGTTCGCTCGCGACCCTCGACGGCGCCTTCCGCGCGGGCGTGCGCAACCATCCGTTCGCTAAGTCCTACACGGAAAGTTTCTCCTACCGGCTGCTTCCCGGCATCATTCCCTACTATACGCAGTCCCACCAGCAGGCCCTGCAGATCGGAAACATCGGGGAGGTCGCGCCGGCGAACGTCGCGGCGCCGCTGACCGACGCGATTCTGCAGGAGGCCGGCGTGAAGCTCTCGCTGCTCCACGACACGTTCTTCGCCGCAGCCGACGTCTACAAGCAGACGCGGACCCAGATTGACGCGACGTCGTTCGAAAGCTTTTCAACCGAGGCCAAGGGGCTCGAGTTCGAGCTGCGTTACGTGCCGACCAAGCGCCTGAGCATTTCCGGCGCGATGTCGTGGCAGAGGACCGTGTACCTTGTCCCGCCGACGAGTTTCCTCGTCCCGCCGGAATTTCTCGGGCTGACGTCGCAGCAGGCCCTCGGCGGCCTCCTGAGCGTCACCAACCTCCCGCGCACCGACCAGTTCCTCCGGCGCGGCGGTTTTCCCGACAAGCTCTTCAGCCTCTACGGCACCTACACGCTGGCGAACGGCTGGGGCGCCACCCTCGGCGCCGTGCACAACGACCGCTTCGCCTCCGGATCCGGACGGATGGTTTACCTGCCGGCGGCGACCAACGTCAGCGGCGCGGTCTTCTACGCGCGGAAAACGTGGGAGTTCCGCCTGCGCGTGAACAACATCACCGACGCGAACATCTGGCAGTCCCTCGCGCCCGACAGCACGGGCAACGTCGTCGCGCTGAAGAAGCCGCCGCGGACGTACGTCGCGACGTACGGCTACTCGTTCTGACCGCGAATTTCCATCGCGCGCCACCTTCACCACCCATCGTCCAGACCAAAAACCAATCTTCGTTCCCATGTTCGCCCATCGTTCCCTCACCGCCTTCTGTCTCGCCCTCTGCCTCGCCACCGGCTCGCTCGCCGCCGCCGCCAACCGGCTGATCGTCCAGGGCGGCACGCTCCTCACCATCAAGCCGGGCGAAGAGGAGCCGTTTGTCGGCTATCTCGTGATCGGCGCCGACGGACGCATCGCCGCGGTGCGCAAAGGCGGCGTGCCCGCCGGCGTGACCGCCACCGAGACGATCGACGTCACGGGCAAGATCGTCATCCCGGGATTCATCTCCGCCCACAGCCACATCTGGCAGAGCGCGTTTCGCGGACTCGCGCCGTATGACTACGTGCGCAACTGGGTCACGGCGACGCGCTCCCAAAGCAACTTCGGCTCCGCCGAGGACTTCTACTGGTTCACGCTCCACGGCTCCCTCGACCACCTGCGCCACGGCATCACCAGCGCGTACAATTTCACGCAGGGCAACCGCGATCCCGCCTACGAGCAGCTCCAGCTCAAGGCCGAGCTCGATTCCGGCCTGCGGGTCGTGCACGCGTGGGCGCGCAGCGGACAGACGAGCTCGGCGCCGGGGACTCCGGTGCTCGGCCCGGCCGAGGTCCGGAAGCAGCTCACGGAATTCATCACCTTTGCCGAGCCCTACCGGAACTCGCCGCTCCTGCTCAAGTTTTCCATCTCGGGCGTGGCCCTCAGCCAGGAAACGGTCTCGCTCGACTATGCGCTGGTGAAGGAGTTCGGGCTGGTCAACCAGACGCACTTCCTCGAATACCCGCGCGACACCGAGGAGCAGCGCGCCCATTTCCGCTTCTTTGTCGAGGCCGGCGCGCTCGGGCCGACCCTCTACTTCGGCCATTTCATCCACACCAACGACGCGATGCTCGAGGCCGTGGGCAAGGCCGGCGGCGGCATGTCGTGGAATCCGCTCTCGAATGGACGCCTCGCCTCGGGCCTCGCCGACATTCCCCGGTACATTCGCTTCGGCGTGAAGATCGGGATGGGCGTCGACGGCCAGGCCAGCGCCGACCTGCCCGATCCGTTCGAAAACATGCGCATGGGCCTCTATGGGATTCGCGCCAAATACGAGAGCGCCACCATTCTCAAGCCGATCGACGTGCTGCGCTTTCACACGCTCGGCAGCGCGACCGTGATGAACGTGGCCGACAAAGTCGGATCGCTCGAGGCCGGCAAGTTCGGCGATTTCCTGATCATCAACCCCGCGTCCGTGGATCGCGCGCCGGTCTACGATCCGTACGCCACGCTCGTCTTCGCCTGCAACACCCAGAACCTCGAGGGCGTTTACGTCGGCGGCGAACTCGTGAGCTCCTACTGCAAGCTCACCAAGGCGGACTTCGCCAACGTGCAGAAGGAAATGCACGAACGCGTGAACAAGATCCGCGCCGCCCATCAGGTCGCCCTCACGACCCAATAAAAACCCGCCGGCGGGACGCCCGCCCTGTCCCATCCGCCGACTTCGTCCTCCATGAAAAACAATCTCCTTCGCGTCGCCTGCTTCATCCTCGCCTGTGCGGCCACCTCGGCCGGCGAGACCCTGCTGGTCAGAAACGGCCTGCTCATCACGATGAAACCGGGGGAGACGCGGCCGTATCTCGGCTATCTCGCGGTCGGAGCGGACGGCCGGATCACCGCCGTCGCCGCCGGGGAGCCGCCCGCCGGACTCACCGCCGACCGCGTCGTCGACGCCGGCGGCGGGTTCGTCGCGCCCGGTTTCATCTCCGCGCACAGCCATCTTTTCACCAGTCCGCTGCGCGGGCTCGGCCACACCGAGACGCTTTACGGCTGGGGCCGGGCCAACCAGCGGCTCAGCCAGCACGCGACGGCCGAGGACGTGTACTGGTTTTCGCTGCACGGTTCGCTGGATTTCCTGCGCAACGGGATCACCACCGCCTACGATTTCTCCATCTCCCCCGCGGTCGGCGGACAGGCCGTCGGCGTCGGCGAGAAAGTCCCGCCGCCCGTGCTGCGTCCCGGGCCGTTCGAGGAAAACCAGATCCGCGCGAAGGCGGACGCCGGCCTGCGTTTCATCGACAGCATCAGCCTGCCGCGCGTCGGGTCGCGCGAGGAGATTCTCGCGCGCCTGGAAACCGTCCTCGCCTACGCGAAGGCGAACTACGCCGGCAACCCGCTGTTCCTGAAAATGGCGATCAGCGGCGGGCTGCAGCGGGCGCCCACGAAGGAGACGGCGTTTCTCGAAGCCTACGTGATGAAGACCTACGGACTGATGAACCAGTCCCATTTCCTCGAGAGCCCCGAGCGCGTGCCCGAGCAGCAGGAGAAATTCTACTGGTACGCCGAGGCCGGCGCGCTCGGCCCGGATTTCATCTTCGGCCATTTCATCCAGACCAATCCCGACATCCTCCGCATCGCCGCCAAATCCGGCGCGAGCATGAGCTGGCAGCCGATGTCCAACAGCCGGCTGGCGTCGGGCGTCGCCGATATTCCGCTCTACCGCGCCTTCGGCCTGAAGGTCGCCGTCGGCCTGGACGACCAGTCGTGCACCGATCTCTCGGACCCGTTCCAGAACCTCCGCATCGGCCTCGCGCTCATCCGCACGAAGTACAAGGACGCGAAGGCGCTCTCCGTCTACGACATGCTCTATCTCCACACCCTCGGGAGCGCCGACACGCTGCGGATCGCCGACAAGGTCGGCAGCCTCGAGCCGGGCAAGTTCGCCGACTTCCTCATCGTCGATCCGAAGGATCCCGACACCGGCCCCGTTCATGACGCCATCGCGCACTACGTCCTCGCGTGCGGGCTGCGCAATCTGAAGCAGGTCTACGTCGGCGGAAAACTGGTGGCCGACGGCACGAAGCTTCTCACGCAGGACGAGCGGAAGGTGCGTCGCGAAGTCGACGCGCGCATGGCCCGGCTCGAAGCCGCAGCCGCGGCCGCGGACCAGAAAACCGCAGCCCTGGGCCTCGGACCCGAACCGCATCCGTTCGCGGTGGCGGTGCAGCGCGTCCGCTGAGCAGGACCTTTTCCGCCTTATGAAATCCCACCTCCTCCGTCTCGCGTGGTTTGTCCTGCTCTGCCTCGCCGGCCGGGCCTCGGAAAGTCTCCTCGTCAAGAACGGCCTGTTCCTTCCGCTCGCGAAAGGCCTGCCCGAGACCTTCATCGGCTACATGACGGTCGGCGCGGACGGGCGCATCACCGCGCTCGCGGCGGGCGAGCCTCCCGCGGGGATCGTCGCCGAAAAGACGATCGACGCCGAAGGCCGGTTTGTCGCGCCCGGGTTCATCTCCGCGCACAGCCACCTGGCCTTCAGCCCGCTGCGCGGGCTCGGCAACACCGAGACGCTTTACGGCTGGATCGCCGCCAGCCAAAAATTCCTGAAGCCGACCACGGCCGACGACATCTACTGGTTCACGCTGCACGGTTCGCTCGACTTCATCCGCTGCGGGATCACGACGGCCTATGACTTCACCACCTCGCCTTCGATCGGCGGCTTCGCCGCCGGCGTGGGCGAAATCGTGCCGCCGCCCGTGCTGAAGCCGGGCCCGTTCGAGGAGGCCCAGATCCGCGCGAAGATCGACGCCGGACTGCGGTTCATTGACAGCATCGGCATGCCGCGCGTCGGCACCGACGAGGAGATGATCGCACGGTTCGAAAAAATCGTCACCTACGCCAAAACGACGTACGGCGCCAACCCGCTCTTCCTCAAGATGGCGCTGAGCGGCGGACTCCAGCGCGCCCCGACCAAGGCAACCGCGTATCTCGAGGCGCGCGTGATGAAGACCTTCGGCGTGCTCAACCAGTCGCACTTCCTGGAGAGCCCGGACCGCGTGCCGGAGCAGCAGGCCAAATTCTACTGGTACGAGGAATCCGGCGCGCTGGGGCCGAATTTCATCTTCGGCCATTTCATCCAGACCACCCCCGACATCATCATGCGCGCCGCGCGTGCCGGAGCCAGCATGTCCTGGCAGCCCGCGTCCAACAGCCGCCTCGCCTCGGGGGTCGCGGACATTCCCCTTTACAAGGCGTTCGGGATGAAGATCGCGGTCGGGCTCGACAACCAGAACTGCACCGACAACTCCGACCCCTTCAGCAACCTGCGCACGGGCCTGGCCCTGATCCGCACGAAATACAAGGACGCCAAGGCGCTCTCCGTGCGCGAAATGCTTTATCTCCACACGCTCGGAAGCGCCGAGGTGCTGCAGATCGCCGACCAGGTCGGCAGCCTCGAGCCGGGCAAGTTCGCGGATTTCCTGATCGTCGACCCGCGCGATCCCGACACCGGTCCGCTGCACGACCCGGTGGCGACCTACGTGCTCGCGTGCGGGCTGCGCAATCTCAAGCAGGTCTACATTGGCGGAAAACTGGCCGCGGACGGATCGAAGATCCTCACCGCGGACGAGCCGCGCGTGATCGCCGAAGTCTATGCCCGCGTGGCCCGGATCCAGGCGCAGATCGACGCCGAAGCCAAGGCCGCCGCCGCGCTCGGCATCGGCCCGCCGCCGCACCCCTTCGCGCGGCGCTGACGTTGTTCCGAGGCGCGGAGGCTCGCGGCGGATGCCGGGAAAAACCGGAAAAGAGGATTGGGCCCGCGAATGGAAACCCCTTCAAAAATGAAAATCTTTCATCGTCCCTGACCTTTACGGCGCGCGCTTCGGGGATAGCGTATGCTTCGTCGGACGGCCCAACCCCTTGGAGCCGAGTTTGAGAGTAACCCAAAATTAGTTTCGTTTCCCCATGAATGCCCTGAAATTTGCCTTCGTCGCGTGCGTTGCGTGCGCGTCCACTCTCGCCGCCCGCGCGGAAATGTCCGCCCAGGCGTGGCTCCGGCACTACTACCTGAATCCCCAGCCCGCCGAAGTGCCGCGCATGGTCCAGGCGCTCAGTCACCAGGGATACTTTGACGAGTCGGCCGAGACGGCCGTCGCCATCGGCTTTTTCAGCACCGTCTTTGCCCAGAACCCGGATCGCGTGGACACGTGGCTCGCCGGATTCCGGAGCCTGCCGCGGAATCATCAGCGTCTGATGGCGGCGGCCTTGTGGCAGGCGGGAAATCCGCGTGGCGCCCCGATGCTCCGTACGCTCAGCCAGTCCTCCGCCAGCCGCACCGAGATCCAGCAGCTTGCCGACCTGCCCAGCGCGCCCGTGGCCCGGACCGCGGTGCTCTCGCCCTCCTCGATGAACCTCCAGTGGGGCGCGTTTCTCGCGAGCGGCGACCGGAAATACATCACCAACGTCCTCGCTGCCATTGGCACGGGCGAGCCGGGTCTCGACGAGGCCGCGCGCTACGCCCTCGCGCAGAATGCCGCCGCGCACCCGCGCGTGATGGAGATCTGCCAGGCCGAACTCGCCAAGCAGCCGACCGGCGCGCAATCCGTCCTCCGCGCCGCGCTGGAAGACGCCGCCAAGGGCCACCCGCAATCCTGAACGCGCAGCGGCCCGCCATCGGGTGGAGCGCGTTGCCCTCAACGCGCTGGGGATTTGAGCTCGCCTTGATTGCCGACGGAGCCGCCAGCGCGTTAGGGGCAACGCGCTCCACCCGCGGATGAACGGAACTCGTTCACCCGCTCTTTCGCGAAATAAATTTCACGCCGGCTGGCGGCCAGGCGGAGCCTGGTTGCAATCCTGAACGCGCAGCGACCCGCCACCTGGTGGAGCGCGTTACCCTCAACGCGCTGGGGATTTGAGCTCGCCTTGATTGCCGACGGAGCCGCCAGCGCGTTAGGGGCAACGCGCTCCACCCGCGATGAACGGAACTCGTTTCACCCGCTCTTTCGCGAAATAAATTTCATGCCGGCTGGCGGCCCGGCGGAGCCTGGTTGGCATGTGGGGTGCATGACGGGGTCATGCCTTCCCGATTTCCGCCCGCCACCGCCGCTTCGAACACCGTTCGCACGGCCTCGGCCTCCCTGCTGCTGTGCCTGGTGGGAATGTTGACCGCCCCGTCGGTCCTCGCCGCCGAATCCCCGGCTGTGGCGGTGCTCGAGGGTACACCCTGGTCTCCGGGCGATCCGCTGCGGTACGGCGCAGCGGAAATGGAAGTGCTGCTGTGCGCGGCTCAGCTGCACCAGAACCATCCGCTGGCTGGGATCGTGGGGGTGGGCAACCGCCGGGGGCTTCTTCAACCCGCCACCGAAGCGGCGCTGCGCCGGGTCGCCCTGATGGGCCTGACCGTGGTGCGGGTCGCGCGCAACGGAGCGACGCAGGAAAATGGGGAGGATGTCTTCGTCGAAGCCGGCGGCCTCTCTCCTGCCGCGGCGAAAAACCTGCTCGCCGCGTGCCTGGCGCGCTTCGGCGCCCCGCCGGCGGCGGCCGATCCCGTGCATCCGACCCCGCGCGAGTCGGCGGCCATCCATGCCAAGCTCGCTCTTTTCCAGCAGGCGTTCGATGCGGCGGCGCTCGGCGCGACGGATCGGTTGGCCGGGTCCAACCCCATGGGTCGGGAGACCCATGCTACCACGCTCGCGCTGCGTTGAACCCGTTCACCTCGCCGCCGCCTTAAGCCCGGCGATATCGAGTTTTTTCATGTTCATCATCGCCGCGAACACGCGGTCTCTTTTTTCGTGGTCCTTGCTCATGACGAGTTGCGGGAGGATCCGCGGGACGATCTGCCATGAGAGTCCGAACTTGTCCTTGAGCCATCCGCATTGCTGCGAGTTTTTCGGGCCGCCGCGCTTCAGTTTGTTCCAGAAGTAATCGACCTCCTTCTGGGTGTCGCAGAACACCTGGAACGAGATCGCCTCGCTGAACTTGAAAAGCGGGCCGCCGTTCAGCGCGGTGAACGTTTGCCCGTCGAGGGAAAATTCCACGGTCATGACCGTGCCGGTCTTGCGTCCATGAATTTCCCGGCCCGCCCGGGGTACCGGGAAATCGTCGTGATCTTCGACCGTTTGAAAATCCCGGCATAATACCGCGCCGCCTGCTCGGCCTGGTGATCGAACCAGAGGCAGGGAGAGATCGTCTGAATGGAGGTTTTCATGATTTTTGTGGAAGGGTGATCTTTATCCTCAACGTTCCGGTCCGTCCATTTCGGACACCTTGGTGGTTTTTCCGCCCCATGATTGAAACGGCGAAGCCGGCACCAATTCGGTCCGGAAGATTGGCCGCAAAAATGCGCAAGGGCTCCAGGGTGGCGAAGGAGCTGCCATCGCGCCCATAGGCGCACGGGAGATTCGATTCGGAGTCCTGGAGCCCTTGCGCTTTTTCGCGGCCAACTTTCCCCTCGGCATCCCTGCGGAGGATGGAAATTCAGCGTGGCGACAGTTTTATTTGAATGCCCTCAGCCCGGCGCTTCGCCACCGGAATCCCGATATCTTCCGGCGAAGGCCATCACGACGAATGTGGTTTGTCCCAGAGCGGCTTGCCCGATTCAACGGGCTTTCCCTTGAGCGCTTCCTTGCCATGAGGCACTTGGGGCGCGCGGGCATTGTCCTTCTGCTGCTTTGCCTTGGCCGCCACGGCATCCGGATCTTTTTCTTGAGGGTTCATGCACCCTTAGTCTGCGCGGCAGGCGCGGAGTTCGAAAAAAAGTCCAGGGCACGACCGCCTACGATAACCCAGCGACCTGGAGTCCCGCCGGGACAATCCCGACCGATCCTGATTACGGCGCGGTCAGCGCCATCTTCCCGTCCTCCGCCTGCCCCGCTGAGGGGGTCGAGGCGAGATAGTCCTTCGCATGGGCGAGCTCGGGGCGGCCCCCGTCCGCGTGCGCGGTCTGCTCGGCGAGCTTCGCATAATAGCGCCGCGCGGCTGGGTGCTCCCCGGCGCGCTCGGCGGCCTGCGCGGCGCCGTACAATCCGCGGAAACGGGCCGGGTAGATTTTCAGCGCGGCTTCAAAGGCGGCGAGCGCCTCCTGTGGCCGGCCGAGCTGCAGCAGCAGATCGCCCAGCTGCTCGCGGGCCGGAATCAACGCACCGGGCGAGACCGGATGCTTGCCCAGGTCGTCCTCCGCCTGCGCGGTGCGGCGCAAGAGATCAAGCGCTTCGTCCTTCCGGCCTTCGCCGAACGCCACCCAGGCCGTCGCCGCCTGCAGCTGAAGCTCGAGGTGCCGCTTGAAATACGCGAATCTCACGTCGGTCGTGGCATCGTGCAGTCGATGCATCCGCTCGATCGCCTGCCGCGCCCCGGCCAGGTCACCCCCACGGGCGCGGCCGATGGCATGGGCATATTCGATCAGCGCCTCCACGAATGGAAACCGGCCCCAGTGCGGCACCGCCGGCACCGTCAGCGCCGAGGCTTCCGTCCACGCGTTGCGCTCGAGCGCGTAACGCGCGGGCACGGCCGCCAGCGCGTACGCCGCCGTGAACTCCAGCTCGGGATTCGTCGTCCGCACGGCGCCGACGACGTCCAGCACCTCCTTCGCCTGGGTATCCTTCGCCTGCTGCAGGCAGGAATAGGCCATGTAATCCAGGGCGTGGAGTTCCTCGGATTCCGTGGCGCTCCGCTGACGCTTCGCCGCGTACGCCCGCGACGCCGCCGCGGAATCCCGGTTGGCCGCGATCGCGTCATCCCACAGGCCGAGGCGCGTGTAGATGTGCGACGGCATGTGCAGCGCGTGCGGCACCCAGGGCGCGATCGCGCCGTACGCCTTCGCCGCCGGCAGTCCGCGCCGCGCCAGCTGCGGATAATCGTAGCTGTGAATGAGGTAGTGCGCGACTCCGGGGTGATTCGGGTTTCTTTTCCACAGTTCCTCGAGGATCGCCGCCGCTTTCAACTGGTTGGAAAGCGTGACGTCCGTCGGCACCGCATAGCCCACCGACAGGACGGCCAGCGCATAAAACACCTCCGTTTCGAAATCGTCGGGATATCGGGCGAAGAGCTCGCGCATCGCCTTTTCGTAGGCGACCACCCGGTCCGGCGCACCGACGGGTCCATGGCAGGATTGGCCGACCGGCGCAGTGACCGGGCTTTCCGTGGCATTGTAATAAGCCGCGATCGCCGCGATGAACCTCCGCTCGCGGTCGCTGCCCGCGTTCATGGCCAGCGCCTTGCCGGCCGCCGCCTTGCCCGCACGCATTTCCTCCGGCGTCGGAGGCGTCCAGATCGGATGCCACCACGTCATCGCGATCCCCCACTGCGCCATGGCGCAGCGCGGATCCCGCTCGGCGACCGACGTGAAAATCCGCCGCGCTTCCTCGTAGAAGAACGAGTGCAGCAGCGCCACCCCGCGGGTGAAGTCCGCCTGGACCGCCGCGTCGCAGGTCACGGGAAAATCCACCGCGCCCGCCGTGCGCAGGTCGCCGGGTTCGTACATCGTCGCGGAGGGTTCAACGGCCCGCAGCGCGGGCCCGAGCGTCAGCGCCGCAAGCGCGGCAATGGCGCCGAATCCCCGGCGCGTGAAGGCAACAATCGATGGTTCAAGCAGGTTCATGTCGGCGGAAACCCGGTATAGAACGCCGACCTCGGAGGTCAAGGAGCGCCACATCAGCTCGCTTCGACCCGAATCCGTGCACTTGCTCCCACCCTCCAACCGGATCGACCTTCGCGCCCTTCGCGGTAAAACAGGTTGTCGTGCCGGCCAACAGGCCGAGCCCCTACGAATTCATCCGCTCCTCGAGAATCTTCGTCACCTGCGCCGGGGTCATCGGTTTCTCGAAGAAACCGGCGAGCGGGTGCTTCTCGATGTCCTTCCGCAGCAGAGACGCGCCGACCCCCGTGCAGATGTACGTCGCCGGCCGCACCACCGCGGGGTTCGCCGCAATCCAATCGAGCACCTGGAGGCCGTTCATCCGCGGCATTTCCACGTCGAGAAACAGGATGTCCGGATACGGATATTTCTTCCGGTCCGCGAACGGCCCGTTCCCCGCCAGATAATCCGTCACCTCGACCCCGCTCCATACATAGTGAACAAAAACCCAGCCCGGCCGCACCAGCAGATGATCCCACATCAGCTGGTCGTTCAGGTCGTCTTCCGCCACCAGGAGATTAAGTTTCAGAGGCATCGCGTCGGAAGATGGAGGAAATGACCGGTTCGTCCATCCCGCGCAAAGAAAACGCCTACCGGAATCCGGGTAGTAATAGAACGAGCCAGGCAGACTGAAATGCGAATGATTAGCGTTCCGATCTTTGCCATGACCATCCTCATCGTCGTTTTCATCGTCCTGCTGGCCATGGTTGCTCTCCTCGCGGCCCTGAAGCGAAAGGACGCGCCGATCCCCGCGTCGCAGGCCTATTACCTGCGGAAATCGCTTCTGTCGCCGGCGGAACGCTCCTTTCTCGGCGCACTCGATCCGGTGCTACCGCCCGAGATTCGCGTGTTCTCGAAGGTGCGGCTCGAGGATCTTTTCGGAGTCAAAAGCGGCCTGGGCCAGGGCGCGGTCATGGCGGCGCGCAATCGCATCAACCGAAAACACGTCGATTTCATCCTCGTCCGCGCAAACGATCTCGCGCCGGTCGCAGGGATCGAGCTCGACGACAGCTCGCATGGCGCGAAAGCGCGCCAGGAACGCGATCTCTTTGTCGACGAACTTTTCAAGGGCGCCGGACTGCCGCTCCTCCGCTTCCCCGCCCAGCGCTCCTACAGCCTCACCGAAATGAGAACCAAGGTCCAGGCGCTGCTGTCATGACCCGCCCCGCCGCGTCTTTCGTCACTTTTTGGCCGGCGGAGCGAAGCGTCCCATCAGTTCCGCCTGCGCGATGACCCGGCCCGAGAGCGCATCGTCGATCTGGTTTCGGCTCGCGCCCGCGGGCGGAGCGAGCATCCGGTCGAGCGCGTAGAGCCGGAAGAAATAGCGATGTTCGCGATCGGGCGGACGCGGACCCATGTAGGCGGCGTTGCCATGGGTATTGCTTCCCTGGCGCGCCGGAGGCTTGATCGCGTTGCCTTCCTCAAGGCTCCGGATCACGGGATCCAGATTGAAAACGATCCAGTGGGTCACGAGTCCCTTCGGCGCATCGGGGTCGTCGACAATGAGCGCGAGGCTGCCGGCTTTGCCCGGGACATCGGCGAAGGACAGCGGTGGACTGACGTTCCGGCCAAACTGGCTGTAGCGTTCGGGAATCGATCCACCGTGGGGGAAGGCAGGGCTGCTGATGTTCATGGCGACGCTTTCGGCTAAGGATGTCACAACCTACCCTGCGCGGCGTGCTTTCGCCATCGGTCGAAATCAGGGAAACGCCGTCGGAATTTTTCCGGTCGGGCAGATCAAAGGTTTTTGTCGCCGGCGGCGCGTCCTGGCCGGCAAACTGCAGATTTTTACCGCGAAGGGCGCGAAGACCGATCGCCATCCCTGGACCGGTTCGACCTTCGCGTTCTTCGCGCCCTTCGCGGTAAAAATAAAATCCTCCGCCCGCCGGAAAACGGTGCTGCCCACCCTTGCGATGCGCTCCCCACCACCCACGCTCGGTGCGTGCTTTCGTTTCGTCCCAAGCTGGTCGACTGCCTGCGCGACACGCCCCGCGCCCAAAAGATCGCCGACGTCTTCGCGGGCATCGCCGTCGGGCTCGTCGCGCTGCCGCTCGCCATCGGCTTTGCGATCGCGTCGGGGGTCTCGCCCGGAACCGGAATCTTCACCGCCATCATCGGCGGGTTTCTCGTCTCGGCGCTCGGCGGCTCCCGCGTCCAGATCGGCGGGCCCGCCGGCGCGTTCGTCGGACTCATCTACGCGATCATCCTCCAATACGGCCTTCCGAATCTGCTGCTCTGCACCGCCATGGCCGGGATTTTCCTTTTCATCCTCGGGGCGGCCCGGCTCGGCAGCCTGGTGAAATTCATTCCGCATCCGGTGACGACCGGCTTCACCTGCGGCATCGCGATCACGATCATCTCGAGCCAGGTGAAGGATTTTCTCGGTCTCGAGACCGGGGAGCTCCCCGCGGAATTCCTGCCGCGCATGCGCGCGCTCGCCGCGGCGCTGCCGTCGCTCCATTGGCCGACGCTGGTCATCGGCGCCGGCGCGGTCGCGATCATCAAACTCTGGCCCGGGCGCTGGGCCCGGGTCGTGCCAGGCTCGATCGTCGCCGTGGTCGCCGGCACCGCCGCGGCGTGGTTTTGGAGACTGTCCGTGGCCACCATCGCCAGCCGTTTCGGACCCGACGCGTTTCCACACGGATTGCCGGCGTTCAGGCCCCTCACCTTCGACTGGCGTCACCTCGGGGATCTCGTCCGCCCCGCCCTCGCGATCACGCTGCTCGGCGCGATCGAGTCGCTGCTCTCGGCCGTCGTGTCCGATGGCATGATCGACGACCGCCACGACTCGAACCAGGAACTGATGGCCCAGGGCATCGCGAATTTCACCGTGCCGTTCTTCGGCGGCATTCCGGTGACCGGCGTGATCGCGCGCACGGCCACGAACGTCCGCAACGGCGCCCGCACCCCGATCGCCGGAATGACGCACGCCGTCACGCTGCTCCTGATCGTCCTCGTCGCCGCGCCCGTGGCCAAGTTCATCCCCCTGGCCGCGCTCGGCGCCGTCCTGATCGTGGTCGCGCTGAACATGGGCGACTGGGCCGAGTTCGCCGTGCTGCACCGGCAGTCCAAGAGCGACGCGGCCGTCTTTCTCGTGACCTTCGTGCTCACGGTGATCTTCGATCTCTCCGTCGCGGTGGAGGTGGGGATGATTCTCGCGGGCTGCCTGTTCATCAAGCGCATCGCCGACACCACGCAGGTTTCGATCCTCGACGAGCACACCGCGCCGGGACAGGGCCATGAGCAGGCGCGAAACGTTCCGCCCGGGGTGCTGGTCTACCGCGTGTTCGGCGCGCTCATGTTCGGAGCCGCCGACAAACTCGACACGGTCATCCGCCGGATGGGCGCCGACACCCGTGTGGTCGTCCTGCACGTGGCCGCCGTCACGGCGCTCGACGCCACGGCGCTCAGCGCGCTCGAGGGCCTGCACGAGAAACTGCACCGCCACAAAAAGCACCTGATCCTGAGCGGCCCGCACACCCAGCCCTATTTCCTCCTGCAGAAATCCGGTTTCCTCGACCGCCTCGGTCCGGCGAACGTGGTGGGC
Source organism: Verrucomicrobiota bacterium (assembly GCA_028293565.1). Classification (GTDB taxonomy): domain Bacteria; phylum Verrucomicrobiota; class Verrucomicrobiia; order Opitutales; family Opitutaceae; genus Opi-474. The sequence goes on from JAQGON010000116.1 coordinate 34,284, forward strand.
GACCTCGACGCCGCCATCGCCCGCTCGCGCGAGCTGGTCTAGGACATTTTCAATCAAAGTGTGTCCGCCAGGAAGCCGGGGGCCAAATCCGGGTTCGGAAGGGATTGGCCGCAAAAAGCACAAGGGCTTGGCGGCGCCGAATCGGATCTCCCGCGCGCCCATAGGCGCGATGGCCGCTCCTTCGCAGCCCCGAAGCCCTTGCGCATTTTTGCGGCCAACCTCTGCGCCGGACCGTTTAACTCAAAAAAAAGGGCGCCGTCCACGGCGCCCTTGAACTTCATCCAACGAGCGATCGACTCACTTCGAACTCAGCTCCGGGCGGAACTCGATCATCTCATCCATGATCCGGTCGAGGTTCGCCGTGTTCTGGTCGATCAGCGCATCGTAGCCGCCGGGGCCGAAGAGTTCGTCTCCGGCTTTCCGGAAATTGATGCTCTCGTCGTCGAGATCGACGAATCCCTTTTTCAGCCGGCTCGCGACCGTGAACCGGCCTTCGCCGGAAAAGAAACTGCGCCACACCGCGACATTCACTTCCGACTTCGCGAAGATCTGCTTCCAGGCCCTCAACGACGCCATCGTCTGCGCCGCGCGTCCCGGTTTGAAATACATGTGACGCAACAGGACCTTGTTGGTGGAGAAGGCCCCGCCCTCGACCGTGCTGCCCGCCCTTTCATACGTCATATACGAGTCGCTCGTGCTCTTCCGGACGTGGATGGCGACGTTGGCCTCGTAGTCCTTCATGTGATCCGCGCCGAGGTCGCCGCGCCCCTCGAGCTCGGTCCAGGAATTGGGACCTTCGGTGATCATGTAGGCGCCGCCATCGGGACCCGTGAGGACTTCATAGACGCGCCACTTCCAGGCGCCGGTGTGGAACTTCGCGGCATGGGCGGCGAGAGCGCTCTTCAGCGCGTCCTGATGACCGTCCTTGGCCCACACCCGGTAGTTGCTGAGCGTGCCCTTTTCAGGGCCGCTCGTCTTCTTCGCATCCTCGGCAAACAGGAGCCCCGGCAGTAGCGCCAGGAGCACCAGACTGATCGTTTTTTTCATAGCTGTCCGATCCTTGTTGTTGTGGTACGTTCAGTCGTCGCTGCTGCGCGCGCTGAACCTCGCGACGCGGGAATTACGGCACGATCATCCGTTTATCGGCAGACTCGCGTTTTTGTACAACGCCGATGAATGCACATAAACAGCGTTAGCCAAGGTGGCACGGGCGTCTCGCCCTGCTTGGGGATTCCAGCACACCCCTAAACTCCAAAAACAGAAACGGCCTCGTCCGTGCGCCAGGTTCCTGGCGCGCGGAACGCCCGCGCCCACCTCTCTCGCTCAGCGCTTCGAAAGCGCCCAGAGCCCGGATTTCGCCGCGATGTCCTGCTTCAGGCTCTTGAGCCACGCGTCGGGCAGCTTCGGCCGTCCGCCAAAAACCGAGTTCGAATAAAACTGCACGTCACGCGTGGTATAGACCAGCGTCAGCTTCGCGCTCCAGAAATCCTGGTCGAGCTTCAGAGTCACCTTGCCCGCATCGCGCGACAGGACGGTCCATCCGCGGCCCGCCGCCGATTCCACGATGATCATCTGGACCTGCTGCGCGTTCAGGCCGTCGGTGATCTTGACCCCGCCGGCAAACGCACCGCGCACCGGATCGCCGGCCCGGAGGACCGCGCCGCCGGCAAGAATCCCCGCGAGGAGGAGCACACCCAGAATTCTCAATGAGGGAAACATGTTAAAAAACCGCGCCCAAGGAAGGCGTCGGCCATTTCCGCCGCAATCCCAAAACCCGGGCGCGCCACCGAATCCGCCGGCTTTCGCAGTCATTAACCGAGTATTCACACATTTCGTGACCAAAGCCATCGCCAAAAAACCGCCTGCCCCGGCGTGCGTCCGCCCCTCCGCGCTTCCACGACAAACCCGACCCGCCGGTCTTCGCTATTCCTCCGTCACAAAATGACAGCCCTTGCTGACCGGATTCAGCGTCGCGGCGTGCACCACGAGCAACGCCGCCTGCACCGCGTTGCGCAGCTCGATCAGCTCCCGGGTCGGCCGGCAGTCGCGGTAAAACGCAAGCACGTCCTCGCGCAGCTCCATCAGGATCCGGCGCGCCCGCGCAAGGCGGCGCGGCGAACGCACGATCCCGGCGTAGTTCCACATCGTCTGCTGCACCAGCTGCAGGTCCTGCCGGATCAGCAGCGGATCGGCGTCGCGCGCAGGCCCCTGCCAGGGCGGCGGGACCGGTTGCCGGAAATCGCCGCCCCGCAGTTCCGCCGCGTCGGCCTTCGCGGTGGAGCGCGCGCCGACGAGATTCTCCAGCAGGGAGGTGCTCGCCAGCCGGTTGGCACCGTGCAATCCGGTGCAGGCCGTCTCCCCGATCGCATTCAGGTTCCGCACATTCGTCCGGCCCGCCAGGTCCGTGTGCACCCCGCCGCAGGAATAATGCGCCGCCGGCACCACCGGAATCAGCTCGCGCGCGATGTCCACGCCATGCGCCAGGCACCGCTGATAAATCCCGGGGAAACGCTCGCGGATGAACTCGGGCTTCAGCGCCGACAAATCCAGCCACGCGCACGGGTCGCCCGTCCGCGCCAGCTGCTGCTGGACCGCGCGGGACACCACGTCGCGCGGCGCGAGCGAACCGCGGGGATCGATGTCGTTCACAAACGGATGCCCCTTGCCGTCGACCAGCACGCCGCCTTCGCCGCGCAGCGCCTCGGTGATCAGGAAACGGGGAGCATTGCGCCCGTAGAAAACCGTCGGGTGAAACTGCACGTACTCGAGGTCGATCAGCCGCGCGCCGACGCGCCACGCCATCGCCACGCCGTGGCCGACGCTGCCCGGCTGGTTGGTGCTGTGCAGGAAAATTCCGCCCAGGCCGCCGGTGGCGAGAATCGTTTTTTTCGCCACGATCGCGGAAATCGCCCCGGTCCCAGTGTCGAGCACGTACGCGCCGAAGCACGTCAGCGGCTGATACCGGTCCTCCGGTTTCGTCGAATGGTGCGACAACGTCAGCAGGTCGACCGCAACCCATCCGCTGCGGCGCGTGATGCCGGTCACGGAGTCCACGCGCCGCGCCACCCGCTCGAGAATCGCATGGCCGGTCGCGTCCTTCGCGTGGATGATCCGCCGAGCGCTGTGCCCGGCCTCCCGCGTGAAATCGAGCGCGCCGGATGCGTCGCGGTCGAAACCGACGTCCAGGTCCTCGAGCAGCAGTTCCCGCAGCGCGTCCGGCCCCTCGTCCACCAGCTGCTGCACGGCCGCGGGATTGGATGTCCCGTCGCTCGCCGCGACGATGTCGCGCGCCAGCATGGAGTGATCGGCAGTTTCGTCGTAAATGATCCCGCCCTGCGCCCGGTCGCTGTTCGCCTCCAGCGGCGCGCCGAGCGAAAGCAGGTCGACGCGGAATCCCCCGCGTGCCGCATGCAGCGCGTACGCCGAGCCGGCGAGCCCGGCCCCGATCACGAGGCAATCCGTCTGAATAATGTCCATGTCAGTCTGTTTTCCGCGCGATCATCGAAGGGCCCCAAACGCCAAACCATTTTATCGAAACGAAGCGGCTCCGGTAAGATCGAACCCACCCTCGCCGTTTCGATGCCATTTCAAAATTCCCGCCAATGCATTGGGATCGGTCCGAGTTAGCCGCTTCGTTCCCTTCGTTACCTTCTGTTCAATTTCCAGGCCGACCGCACGGCCTTCACAGTCAGACTCAGGTCCGCCGCCGGCGCCGAATGCGTCAGGGCCCCGACGCTGATCACGTCCACTCCCGGCAGCGCAAAATCCCTCACCGTCTCGAGGCGGATGCCACCGGAGACCTCGACGACCGCCCGGCCCGCAATGATCGCCAGCGCCCGGCCGATTCCCGCCGGGTCGAAGTTGTCGAGCAGGATCACGTCCGCGCCCGCCCGGCACGCCTCCCGGACCTGCGCCAGCGTGTCCGCCTCGACCTCGATCTTCGCCACGTGCGGCGCGGCGTTCCGGCAGCGCTCCACGGCACGCGTGAGCGATCCCGCCGCCGCGATGTGGTTGTCCTTGATCAGCACGTGTTCGCCGAGCGACGAGCGGTGATTGGCTCCGCCGCCGCAGCGCACCGCGTATTTTTCCAGCGCGCGCCAGCCGGGCGTCGTCTTGCGCGTGTCCGCGATCCGCACGCCGGTCCCCTCCACCGCCTCGACGAAGCGGCGCGTCAGCGTCGCGATCCCGGATAGCCGCTGCAGGAAGTTGAGCGCCGTCCGCTCCGCCGTGAGCAGCGCTGACGTCGGGCCCTCCACGCGCAGGACGATTCCGCCGGCCTTTATCCTTTCGCCGTCGCGCGCCACCAGCCTGATCTTCAACGCGCCGTCGACTCGCGCGAACACGCGCTCCGCCACCTCCAGCCCGGCGATCACCAGATCCCGGCGCGCCTCGATCACGGCGCGCGACCGGTCGCGGCGGGAAAAAACCGCGCGGCTCGTCACGTCGCCCAGCCCGGCGTCCTCCTCGAGCGCAAGGTCGATCAGGTGCTCAGTCCGCGGCGGCGAGTTCAAACATCCTTTCCAGGCTGCGCCGCGCGCGGCGGCTGACCCCGGGATCGAGCGTGATGATCTGGTCGGGGCGCGGCGCCGCCAGCGCGTCGCGCACTTTTTCGAGCGAATTGAGTTTCATGTAGGGACACAGGCGGCAGCCGCCGATGAAATGTTTTTCCGGCGCCTCGACCTGCAGGCGCCCGACGAGCCCGCACTCGGTCAGCATCAGAAAGTACGGCGCCCGCGTTTCCTTCACGTACTTCATCATCGCTCCCGTGCTGCCGACAAAGTCGGCGGCCGCCGCGACGTCCGGGGGGCACTCCGGGTGCGCGACCACCTTCAGGCCGGGATAACGCGCGCGGGCCAGCGCCACCTGCGGGGCGTCGAAGGCGTCGTGGACGATGCAGGTGCCGTCCGACGACACGATTTCCTTGTCCGAACCGCGCCGCTTCAGCTCGGTCCGGATGTTTTCCGCCATCAGCCGGTCCGGCACGAAGAGGATGCGGCGCTCGGGCAGCTTCTGCACAATGTCGTAGACGTTCCCCGAGGTGACGCACACATCCGACTCGGCCTTCACGTCGGCGGTGCTGTTGATGTAGCAGACGACCGCCGCGTCGGGATAAAGCGCCTTGAGCTTCCGCAGCTGCTCTCCGGTCATCGAGTCGGCGAGCGAGCAGCCGGAATTGCGGTCGGGCACGACGACGGTCGCATCGGGCGAGAGGATTTTCGCGGTTTCCGCCATGAAGACGACGCCTGCAAACACGATCACCTGAGCGGAAGCCTTGCGCGCCTGCTGGCTCAGATAATACGAGTCGCCCTTGAAGTCCGCGACGCCGTAGATGATCTCCGGCTCGACGTAGGAATGCGCCAGGATCACCGCTCCGCGTTCGCGCTTCAGCCGGTTGATCTCGAGCGTGAGCGGCGCGATCCGGCGGCAGGCGTCGTAGTCCCAGGTCACGCCCGGCACGCAGTCCACCGACACGAGCGCGCGAAACAGGCGCCCGGCCTCGGCTTCGACCTGATCGTCGACGACCAGCATGGACGCATCAGACCCGCTCATTTGCGGACAGTGCCCGTTTCCCGGTTCATGGCGTCGGCGTGCCTGAGGCCCCAGAGGACCAGTTCCGGCACGATTTCATCGAACAGCTTCTCCTCCTCGAACATGCGCGCAAATCCGCCGGTCGCGATCACCAGCACGGGACGGTCAGCGAACGCCTCCTGGCGAAGCTTGGCCACCACGTGCCGAATCGCGCCGACGTGCCCGTGGTAAAGTCCGGACTGGATGCTCTCGGTCGTGGTGCGGCCGAGCGCCGCCTCCGGGCGCGCGATCTCCACGCGCGGGAGTTTTGCCGTGTGACTCGCCAGCGCCTCCGCGGAAACTCCGACGCCGGACAGGATCACTCCGCCGAGATAATCGGCCTCGGCCGTGACCACGTCGAACGTCGTCGCGGTGCCGCAGTCGACGACAATGAAATCGCGCCCCGGATGCCGCTGCACCGCCGCGATGGCCCCGGCGATCCGGTCGGAGCCGACCTCCTGCGGATTCCGGTAACGCACCTTCAGCCCCGTCTTCACGCCCGCCTGCAGCACAAACGCCTCCACGCCAAAATATTTCTCGGCCGCGCCGCGCAGGCTGTACAGCGCCGCCGGCACCACGGAGCAGAGCGCGATGCGCTTCACCGCCCGCGGATCGACGCCGTTCTCGCGCAGGACGGCGGTGAAAAACACCCCGAGCTCGTCGGTCGTGCCGAGCGGCTGCGTCGATTTTCGAAACTGGCAGCGGAGGACGTCGCCGTCGAAGACGCCGCCATGAATCTGGGTGTTGCCGACATCGAGGCAGAGGAGCATGGCGGATCAGGTTGAAAGCAGAGGTTCCGCCGGCGGCTGCGCGGAGAGCAGCCGCTCGAGGGTTTCGGCCAGGTCCGTCCTCGTCTCGCACCGCGCGACGACCGATCCGTCCGCGTGATGGATCTCGGCGGGAAAATTCCCGGGATCTTTCCGCGCCTGGAGGTCGTTGTGCACGACCCAGTCGATGGCGGCATGGTCGAACAGCGCGCCCACGGCCGCGCGCACCGCGGCCGCATCCGCGCCCGACGTCAGCTTGAACGCCACAATCCGCACCGCGGGGTTCCGGCTCCTCGCGCGGAGCGATTCCACGAGCTTCGGCGTGCGGCGCAGATGGAGCACCGGCGCGCGGTCCGAAGCGAGCTTGCGCGGCATCGCCGTCACCGCCGCGCCGTTGGTCTCGACCGCTTCGACCGCAAAGTCCGCCACCGCCGCCGCATGGATGATCGCATCGAACTCCTCCGCCGCCAGCCGGCGCGCCAGCGCGGCGTCGAGCTCCGCCGCGGAACCAAACGTCTCGTCGATCACCGGTCCCGCGGCGTCCGCCGATCCGCGGCCGCGAAGCAGCACGACGTGGTGGCCGCATCGCGCAAAATGGGAGGCGATGCCGGCGCCGGTCAGGCCGGAGCTCAGGTTCGTGAGCACGCGGACGTCATCGATCGGCTCCGCGGTCGGACCGCTCGTCACGAGCACGCGAAGCATGCGGGCCGGCCGGGCCAGCGCCGCCTCGATGAACATCACGATCTCGTCCGGTTCCGCCAGCCGTCCCGCGCCAAGGTCTCCGCAGGCGGTCCGTCCTCTTCCCACCGGAATGAA
>JAQGON010000119.1 GCA_028293565.1 Verrucomicrobiota bacterium
CCAGCGTAAACCGATCGGGCGGACGGCAGACGAACTTGATCCGGTTTTCGAAGCCCTGCCGGAAGCGGGATTATGTTTCGATCTGGGGCACGCGCGGCAGGTGGATCCATCGATGACCGAAGCTTACCGGATCCTCCATCGTCATGGCCGACGGCTCCGGCAAATTCACCTGAGCGATGTCGACAACGATTCCAAGCATCACGCGCTTAACATCCCCGCGCTCAATTCATTTTTCCGGGTGGCGCCTCTCATGAACCGGAATGCCGCGGTAATCCTGGAAGCCACGGTGGCCTGTTCCGAAGTCACCGATCAATTGATGATGGCCCAGTTTCTTTTTGCCGCAGCGGACGCTCATCGTTGGAACAAGATTCAGAGCAAGGCCGATGAAGGTCACCGGGAATGGTTCGTGAACATTCCCAAAGTCACGGTCAATGGGGTTCCCCTACGGGTGAAGGGCGAGGAACTTGGGCTTACCCGCCTTTTGGGTACACTGCAAAATTGCGAGAAGGATCCCATCGATGCGAATCGGTGGAGATATTTCAAACAAGCGTTCCTGGGTAATGCCGGACTCACCGGGTCAATTATCACCGACCGCAATTGGTCCGCTGCGTTTGAAGAAGACAATTCGTTGGCCGATTAGAAATCTTCCTTGAACAGTTTTTGCGCCCGTTCCCGACTCGTTCTGCCTGACGGGACTCGTGACGGACGAAGAGGGCGGAGATGCGCGAGGCGGGGGCGGCCGGGTGTCTTTCCAAGAACGGACTTTATCGTGGTGGGTGCAACGATTCGACGAACGCTCGAAAATTCTTAGCCGAAGGGCACACACCGGCAGACTTAGGCCGGATGAAATGGTGCGCCAATCTCTGGAACAGGTGACTCGCAGGCAGTCCTACTTCTGGGCAGCCCCGGATTTGCGCCGATTGGCCTCCGAACGCAGTCGTTGCATCAACCCGGGCTCGAGTCTGTAGCCAATATCGATGTAGGAGGCAGGGATGTCGCTTTCACGAACGTGACTCTCGAGGCTCTCGCTTCGCACATGCATACCTAGCTCCTGCATCTCGCACGTTTCGTTAATTAACGGCGTGTCGTCCTTGGTTAGTCCGAGCACTTCAAACGTTTTCCGGTCGTCGTCCTTAACCACATTCCAAAACTGGCGGGGTGGCATACGCTAACACTAGAATATTTGGACCAATCAGCAAGCGCGGTTACCAAAATCACATGCAAACTGTCTTGTCTTCATCAGTTGCACCCGCCGATTGGCCCGACTTGCGGCGTACGCATCAGCGACGGAAAATTTTGAAAAGATCGAGCTAGTTTAGCCCATCCGTCCTACGAGCAGCATCCAATCTTTTCTGAGCTTCAATCTCTATTTCGGCTGCTTGTTCCATGGTGAGCGATTGTAGATAGACCTCAAAGCTGGTAAAAAACGCATTCTGCTTTTCGCTCAGATCGCGCCAGCCGTATAGAGTTACGCCAACCTTCTTGCCTTTCCACTCTGACAAAAATCGACCCTTGAGAATTTCGGAATCATCTTTGTCAAACTTGCCGTAGGCGTCACTCAGCGCGCCCCGCAGCTTGGTCCAAGCGACTAATTCTGGAGTTGAGAGGGCGTGAAACGACGACGCGACCACGGGCAGTGCGGCATCAACCGGTTGCAGATAGACTCGGATGCGAAACAACCTTCCCTCCCAATATGAGAACACGACGTGGCCGATGGGATGGTCGAACAGAGTCGCGGATTTGAATTCACTAGCTGGCACGTCGATCGTGCTCCATTTGGGAATTGTGCTTGAGGGGAACTCTTCTTTGAGGCTTCCGGGCAGTTTTTCCTTGCTGCTGCCGAACGCGAATTCGCGGAATCCAGTCACTTCATCTACGGCTTGGGCCAAGCTTGCCGTGGGCCACAATACGCTTCCAACGATAGTAACCGCCACGCCACACCAGAGCTGCCATATATTGTAGCCTAATCGAATAAACATTCCTGTTTGAGAATTCCTACGCGTGCCATGACCGGCCCGCAAGTAAGTTTTCTCGGTGACCCAGACTAACCCTGATCGATTTAGACGTTGCTCAAGTATTCGGACTGATACCGCGGACATCGGTGTAAAACCCGTGTGTCGTGCTGTGTGCGTAGCGATTTTTTAATCCTATATATATCTATTTAGACTTGGGTTATAAAACACATCCGAGTTCGAATCTCGCCGCCCCGACCATTTTAACCTGGAGCTGTAGCGCAGGTCGCGCGCACTACAGGACTGCCGGTCACGAGGTGGCCGAGCGATGCATTCCCGTCCCGCTGGCATGGATTTCTCTTTTTCTGGCTGAAGGTTGGTTGGCCTTCTTCGTTTCGTCGTTCGGAACGTCGTCATCGCGAGTGCCACCGGCAAACCGCCTTTCGGGACGTCCTTCGGGACTAGTCCCGGTCGTTACCCTTCGGGAAGTTGAACTTCACCCCAGTGAACGTCGTGCCGCGGATCGTGAGACTTTTCAGTTCGGCCTCGAACGAGGCGGTGGCCTTCAGCCATCCGGCCTGCGCTTCGAAGAGCGAGGAGTCCCCCACCGTTTCGCCGGTGGCCGGGTTGGCGACCGCGCGGAACACGAGGCTTTGCGGACGCCCTTCAACCGTTGCCACGACTTCGAACGAAGGCGCCGACGAGCGGATGAAGCTCTCCATCTCGCCGTCGAGAATAAAGGCCTGCACCTTCCCGGCGGCGGCATCGAGGACGAGTTCGAGGTGATAGACCTCTTCCCCGAGCACAACCGGCGTCCCGCCGTGCGGGGGATGATGCTCGTGCTTCGCCGGCTTGGCCTCACCTGCAGCCGGGGACGACGATTTGGAACAGCCCGCCATCGCGCCGAGCGCAAGCATCGCCAGGATCGCCATCAGCGGTTTCATCGGTGGAAAAGGTCCGAGGACAGCCTCAAGAAACGGGCGCGAGGTTGTCCGCGACATCGGTGCGATAGGCTTTCCACGCCGGCAAAAGCCCGCCCAGGGCACACAGGGCGATCATGCCGAGCGGCGCCCACAGCATGACCGGATGGAATTTCCACGTCTCGAGCAGCACCCCGGTCTGCGCCCGGATCACGATGGCGACACCCGTAAGGATCGCCGCGTAGGCCACGAACGCCGCCGCCATCCCGAGGGCGCCGATGGCCGCGGCTTCCAGCACGATCGCGCCGAAGAGCGTCCGCCGTTTCGCGCCGAGCGCACGGAGAATGGCGATGTCGCGGCGACGCGCCGCCATCGAATTATAGATCGCCACCAGGACGCCACCCGCCGAGACCAGCCCCACGAGGTAGGCGATGAGCGCCAGCACCTGGTCGAACCAGCCGATCTTGCTGAAGAGCTCGGCCATGATCGCGCCGATCGGATACGCGAAGGTCAGCCGGTTGCCCTGCTTGTTGTACATCATGTCGAGCATGAAGCCGGCCGCCGGCGACCTGAGCTGGATCAGCACCGCGCTCACGTCGGTCGAAGCCCGCGCGTCGTGGCCGCTCATCGTCTGAAGCCCGTGCAGCGGAATCCAGATGACCTTGTCGGCGGGCGTGTTGGACGCCGCGAGGATTCCCGTCACGGCATAGGTCTCGGCGTGCTGGTTCTTTTCGTCGTAGATCAGCCCATGGAAGGGGTGAAACGTGTCGCCCACCCGGAGCCCCAGCCGGTGTGCCGCGAACTCTCCCAGCACCGCCTCCTTCGCCCCCGGCGTAAACACCCGGCCTGAAGCGAGCGTGAATTTTTTCCCGGGCGCGTAGTCAACCGCGGAAAAAAGTTCGGGAACGGTGCCGACAATTCGATAGCCGCGAAGGTTGTCGCCGACGGCGATCGGGATCGCGAGTTTCACCGCCGGGTGCCGCTGGATGAACTCGTAGTCGGACACGGCCACGTTGCCGGGCGAGGCCTCGAGGTGGAAAATGGCGTTCAGGACCAGCTGCAGCTTAGATCCGCGGGCGCCGAGGACGGCGTCGAAGCCCGTGTTCACTTGCGTGAAGGTCGCCTGCGACTGCGCCTTCACGACCCAGACGGACATCAGCAGCCCGCCCGCCAGCGCGATGGAACAGGCCGTGATGATGGTGGAGAGGAGGTGCTGGCGAAGGCTGCGCCGGACAAGGAGGAGAAGGGTCATGTCGCAACCTCCCCTGCCGCCCGGTTCAACGCCGCGAAGTCCCGCTGGTCCTCAAAGGCACCGAGCACTTCGGGATCGTGGCTGACCAGGAGCAGCGCGGCGCCGTTCTCGCGGCAGGTGTCGCGGATCAGCGCCAGCGACTCCCGCGCGTTGCGGTGATCCAGGTTCCCCGTGGGCTCGTCGGCCAGCACGAGCTTGGGAACGTTCGCGAGCGCGCGGGCGACGGCCACGCGCTGCTGCTGGCCGGTGGAGAGCTGGCGCGGATAATGATGCAGCCGATGAGACAGCCCCACGCGTTCCAGGAGATGCGCCGCGCGCGCGCGATCGATCCCGGCGCCAAAGGCCATGCCGAGCGAGACGTTTTCCAGGCAGGTATAGCCCTGGAGCAGGTTGAACGTCTGGAAAATGTAGCCGATCGCCTCCGCGCGCAGCCGGTCCCGCTGCGACTCGGACAGCGTCGCCACTTCGCGGCCGTCGATCCGGATCGAGCCAGAATCAGCCGCCAGGATGCCGGCGATCAGATGGAGAAACGTGGTCTTTCCCGACCCGCTCTCGCCGCGCAGCGCGAGCTGCTGGCCGGCGTCGAGCGAGAAGTCGTCGACGTCGACAATCTTCCTTCGCCCACCCTCGGGGGTGCGAAACGATTTCTGCAGCGAGGACAGAGCGAGGAGAGGCATGGGATGCCGGCCGAGGTGGCCGCCAGGATGGAAGACGCCTAATTCCCGCCGATGGCTTGGACAATCGCGGTGACATCTTCTCCTGCCGGCCGCGGGTTGGAGGGCCATGCCTCCGGCAGAGCCGAGCCTCGACAGACGATTGCCCCGCGGGTCCACGCCGGACTCAGCGCCCTCACGGTTGGCGGACAATACCGGATGGTCAGGCCGCACCGTCGGCGGGCCGAGGTGTTCGGCTCGGAGCCGTGGGCGAGCATGTCGGCGTGAAGCGAAAATTCGCCCGCCTTGAGTTCGTCGTAAACGGGTTCGCCCAGCTGTCCGGTATCTTCGATCTCCTGGTTGAGCACAGCCTGGTCCTTCGCGACCTGGCGCCACTTCAGGTGACCTTTGGCATGGCTCCCCGGCAGAAACATCATCGCGGCATTTTCGCGGTCGGTGTCATCGATGGCGAGCCACACGGTGACGGTCCGCGCCGGGGTGAACGGCCAGTACGAAGCATCCTGATGCCAGGCGACCTTGCGCGGCTCGTGCGGCTGCTTGCAGAAAAAGTGGCTGCCCCAGCAAATCACGTCCGGACCGATCAGGTCCTGCACGTGATCCAGAATCAACGGATGCGTCACGATGTCGTAGAGGCCGGCGCAATGAACGTGGAAGCCGTTGATCGAATAGGAATCCAGGTCGCTCCGGGCGGCCTGGACTTTTTTCAAGAGGTCATCGAAGTACGCGCGGTTCCTGGCCGCCTCCGCGGACGAAAAAGCGCGGAGCGGCATGACATAGCCGCGCTCATTATAAAACCGGATCTGCTCCCGCGTCAGCCGAAGGGGCGAGGCGTTTTCCACCGGCCTGAAACTCAGGTCTCGTTCCTCCGTGACTGCATTTGCCGGCATGGGTGAAGCCGTAGGGAGAGCGGGCGCGTTTACCAAGGAAAAATGAATGGGTGGAACGCGTTGCCCTCAACGCGTTGGACGCTCCGTCGATGCCAAAAGGTCGGCTCGCACCCCCAGCGCATTGGGGCCCGTTCGACAAGCTCAGGGTCTGCGACAATGCGCCTCACCCGCGAGCGACGATTTGCGCAGTCGGGGAAGTCCCCACCCCACGCTACGAAAATCGCTCGGTCGGAAGTTCGGCGCTTCATCCGATACCCGGTGCCCCGCTCCGCGTGTAGAGTGCGGTCCATGACCGGCATCCCGCGGGCGGAATCCCGAAGGGCCGACGCATCGGGTGCCCTCTCCAACCCTTCGGAATCATCGAAAAATCATGCATCACCTATACAATTCCCATGCCTCAGGACAGCGGCGCCGAAACCAACCGTCGGGAAATTTCCAATCCCAAGGATCCTTCCGGGAGGGCGGACGCCGCGAGCAGGGAAACGGGAGTGACAACCGGCGCGATCGGGACGACGGCAACCGTTATTCGGGCAGCCGCGATCCCCGCTATTCTTATTCTGGCGTCGGCCAAGACCGGGGATTCAATTCCCGCGAATGGGGCAACGACTCATGGCGTTCGCCGGGGCGGCCCTCGAACCGCGATTTCGGCAACGGCCCCGACAGCCGCTACCGTGGCGATTCCAGCTACGGCCCGGGCCGCGGCCAGCAGGAAAACCGATATCGTGAGACCGGCAACTGGAGCGGTTCGCGCAACCAGGACGAGCGGGATTTCCGCGGCCGGGAAAATGACAGCCGTCAGAATTGGTCGTCGCAGTCCGACCGGGACATGGATTATCGGAATTACCCATCCGGCGGAAACCAGGGCGGCTTCGACGATCGCCGCCAGCGTGACTGGGAGCGCGAGGAACGGCAGAACAGCGGAATGGGCGGAAGCGGCCATTTCCATGGCGAGAGCCAGGACCGCGAGGATGACGAAGCTTTCCGCCAGTCATACCGGAACGAGGACGGCAATCAGCGCGAGGGGCACGAAAACCGGTACGCCGGAGGCGGCGATGAACGGCGTTTCCAATCCGGCGATGACCAGGGCCGTTCTTTCCAGAACCGGGGCTCACAATCGGATTGGAACTATGATCGCGGCGGCGACGAATACAGTTACCGCGGCGACCCGGGCAGCCGTGAACGCCGCGATGGCGGACGCGGCTATTCGCCCAGCCGCTCTTCCAGCCATGACCGCGGATACAACCCCAACGATTATTGAGCGAGTTGCGCCACATCTCCCGCCGGCGTCTCGGAGGCGGGAGACGCCGCGCTCTTCAGATCACGAAGGGATTGTAGCGGAGTTCATTCCTCGCCGTCGTAAGCGGGCCGTGGCCCGGCGCGATGACGGTCTCCGGCGGCACGCCCTCGAGCACGCGCCGCAGGTGCGTCGCGAGCTGGCGGTGGCAAAAATACGCCCCGCCCACCGAACCCGCGAACACCAGGTCCCCGGAAATCAGCAGCGAGCCGCGTTCCTTGATCGCCGGCGCGGTGACGAGGTAGCAGTTGTGCGCCGACGCATGGCCGGGAGTGCCGAAGGCCCGCACCTCGAAACCGCCCAGCTTCATCCGCTGCCCCTCCCCCATTTCCTGGCCGCAGGGCGCATCCGCTCCGGTCGGACAATAGGCCCGCGACACACCGAAGCGCGCCACCACCTCGCACAGCCCGCCGCTGTGCTCGGGCTCGACATGGGTGACGAACACCGCGTCCACTTTTTTGACCGAACGCGGCCAGCCCAGGGTCAGCGCCTCGAAGTCCGGCCCGCAGTCGAAAAGAATCCCCTGCGACGACGGTCCATCGGTGACGAGGTAGGCGTTCGCGAAACCGATCCCGTGCGGCGTGCGCAGCGCGTGCACGCAGAACGGAAGCGAAATCATTTCGGGCGACGGATAATGGCCGCAGCCGAGCGCACAGAGCCCGACCTCGTTCAGCTCGAGCGCATCCGCCAGGCGGCGCAGCTCGTCCGAGGAAAGATCGGAGCGGTAGTCAATCGCGTCGAGAATCCGCGAGGACGGCACGCCGGTGCGATGCGCAAGGGCCTCCTCGGAAAGCCCCTGCCGGCGCATCGCCTTTTCCAGGACATCGCCCAATTCGTCCTCGAGAGGTACAGTCAGGTTCAGCACGGCGCCCGAAGGGTAGGGCCCGGAGGCGTCGCGTGCAAAATGTTTTTGTTTTTTGCCGGCACCCCTCCAGCGTCGGCCCATGGCTTCCGACCAGCAGGAAATCCTCGAGATCTTCACCCGCACGCGCGCGCTCCTTGAAGGACACTTCGTCCTGCGCTCGGGCCTGCACAGCGGGCATTATTTCCAATGCGCGCAGGTGTGCCAGCGCATGGACGCCGTCGAGCGCCTCGCCGAACTGCTGCTGGCGAAACTGAAGCCTCATTCCTTCGCGACGGTTCTCGCGCCCGCGATGGGCGGGCTCGTCATCGGCCAGGAGGTGGCCCGCCAGGCCAAGGCGCGGTATCTTTTCGCGGAGAAGGAGAACAACGTCCTCGTCATGCGGCGCGGTTTCACGCTCTCGCCCGGGGAACGGGTGCTGATCGTGGAGGATGTCGTCACCCGCGGTGGACGCGTCCTGGAATGCCTCGAGATCGTCCGGCAGGCGGGCGGCACGCCGGTGGCCGTCGCCATGCTGGTGGACCGCAGCGCGGGCACAATCCGCTTCGACGTGCCCGCCATCTCGCTGCTGGAACTCAGTTTTCCCACGTACGCCGCGGACGCGGTGCCCGAGGCGCTCGCGCGGATCCCGGTGCAGAAACCGGGCAGCTGAGACGGCCGGCGACGGGACGCATTGCCCTCAAGGCGTGGGACGCTCCGTCGCCACGCCGAGGTTCACGCGGGCCGCCGGCCAGCGCGCCGGCCTGCGTTACTTCACCTCGATCCGCGCCACGCGGAGCGCGCCGCGATAGTAGACGTAGAGCAGATGCCGGCCGGGCCCGAGCGCCGTTTTAGCCGCCGCCAGCGACGTGACGTATTCACGGTCGATCTGGACAATCAAGCAGTCGGGCACGAGCGAATCCGCGTACGGGGAATCCTTCGCGACGCCCTTGATCACGAGCCCGTCGAATCTTCCCGGGATGTGGAGACGCATCCGGAGGTCGTCGGTCAGCGGCGTGACATCGACGCCCGCCAGGAGCTCGTCGGGCTTCTCGTCAAATTTGTCCAGGCTTGCGCTCACCGCCATGACCTTTCCATTGCGCGAGACTTTCATCGTGACCTTCGCGCCCGGGACCGTTTCCGCGATGAGCAGCCGGAGATCCTCCCACGAGGTCACCGAGCGGTCATTATACTCGAGGATCACGTCGCCGCGCTGCATCCCGGCCTTGCTGGCGGGGGAATCCGGGGTCACATCGGTCAGCATCACCCCGCGCGCGCCCTTGGGGAGCCCGAGAGAAGCCGTGTCTTCGCTGGTGACGGTCTGGGCCGAGACGCCGAGAAAGCCGCGCGAGACGGTGCCCGTGGCGATCAGGCTTTGGAGCACGGACGACGCGAGATTGATCGGAATCGCGAAACCCAGGCCGATGCTTCCGCGCGACGTGGAAATGATCGCGCTGTTGATGCCGACCAGGCGGCCCTTCGCGTCGACCAGGGCGCCGCCGGAATTGCCGAGGTTGATCGCGGCGTCGGTCTGAATGAAGCTCTCGTAACCGCCTTCGAGCAGGCCGAGCTGGGTCCGGCCCTTGGCCGAGACAATTCCCATCGTGACCGTCTGCCCGACGCCGAGCGGATTGCCGACCGCGAAAACCACGTCGCCGACCCGGAGCTTGTCGCTGTCGGCGAGGACGAGCGTCGGAAGATTGTCCGCCTCGATCTTGATCACCGCGATGTCCGTCTTGGGATCGGTGCCGATCACCTTGGCGATGAACTCGCGTTCGTCCGGCAGGCCCACTTTCAGCTCATCCGCGCCCTCGACGACGTGATTGTTGGTCAGGATATAGCCGTCGGGGGAAATGATCACGCCGGAGCCCAGGCCCTCCTCCTTCCGTTCGCGCTCCTGATCTGGAATGTTGCCGAAGAACTGCTGCATGAAAGGATTCGCCGAGACGCGTTCGCGCACCGTCTTTTTCGAATAAACCGACACGACCGCGCGCTGGACCGGTTCGACGACATCGGCGTAGCTGCCGATCATCGGGCTCTTGCCGTCCGTCAGCGGGCTGGCATCGACGCGGAGTACGGGCTTCTTCACCACCACCGGCGCATCCTTGGCCGGCAGCGTCGCGGCAGAAATGGGAAACGCGGCGAGAAGGGCGACAATACCGGAGAATAACTTGGATTTCATGGGGATAAAAAAGGACCGGACCTTAACTGAAAAAGTTCCCTCCGCAAGCGGCGGGGCGGCGGATCGGAGATTCGCAGATCGAAGTTCGGAGATCGGAGATCGATCGGGGGCGCGGTCTGAGTTTTCTCTCGGCCACGAAGGAGAGGATCTGAGGCCCAAACGAAAATCGGCGCGCAAAAATCGCGAACTGCGGAGTGCAATCTCCAGACAGCGACTCTCCCGCCCTAGAATCCCTTGATCCGGAAGAGGCTCGTCACGCTTTCGTTGCTGTTGATGCGGACGATCGCCTGGCCAAGCAGCTTGGCGATGCTCAGGACCTTGATCGGAAGGCCGTGGGTCTCGACCGGGGTGGAGTTCGTCGTGATCAATTCGTCGATCAGCCCCGACCTCAAGCGCTCGAGGGCGACATCGTTGAGGACGCAGTGGCTGACCGCGGCCGTGATTCGCGCTGCGCCATGGTCCTTCAGGATTCTCGCGGCGGCGGTCAGCGTCCCGGCCGTCTCGGTGATGTCATCGACGAGCAGCACATCACAGCCCGCCACGTCGCCGACGACGTTCATCGCCTCGACGGTCGTCGCGTTCTTCCGCTTCTTGGCCACGAGCGCGAGCGCGGCGCCCATCGTGTCGGCGTAGGCCGCGGCCATCTTCATGCCGCCGACGTCGGGCGAGCAGACCACGAGCGGACGATCGCGCTTCTGCTTGCTGAGATATTCGAAGAACACCGGCGACGCGAAAAGGTGGTCCACCGGAATGTCGAAGAACCCCTGGATCTGCTGGCTGTGCAGGTCCATCGTGAGGATGCGGGTCGCGCCGGCGGCGACGATGAGGTTGGCGACGAGCTTCGCGGTGATCGGGACGCGGGGCTGGTCCTTGCGGTCCTGGCGCGCATAGCCGTAGAACGGGATGACCGCCGTGATGCGCTGCGCCGAGGCGCGTCGCGCCGCGTCGATCATGATCAGGAGCTCCATCAGGTGATGGTTGGTCGGCGGGCAGGTGGACTGGATGATGTACACGTCCTGCCCGCGGACGTTTTCATTGATCTTAACGAAGGACTCGCCGTCGGGAAAACTGGTCACCGTGGCCTCGCCGAGCGGCATCCCGATGCTTGCGCAGATTTCTTCCGCGAGCACGCGGTTCGAGTTGCCAGAGAAGATTTTCAGCCGCGTTTCGCTCATGCGCCGCACGCTGGCCGCGATCCCGCTTCGGCGGAAGTCTTTTCTCGCGCGGCGGGCCCACAATCTTCCCGCGAGGGCCGCCGATGGATGCGGATCAGAACAAATTATCCGCGCTCTCCGGCATCATCCGCGGGAAAAAGTTTCTCCAGCTTGTCCATCCGCTTGAACAGCTCGGGGAGCCGCCGATGGAGGACTTCCAGGCGCTGGCCGAGCATGTAGGAGATCGCCGGCGAGCCGTTCACGTAGGCGCCGGGATCGACGTTGAACGTGACGGCGGACTGTCCGCCGACCTTGGCCCCGCGGCCGATGGTGATGTGCCCGCCGATTCCCGCCTGGCCACCGAGGACGGCGTAGTCGCTGATCGTCGAGCTCCCGGAAACCCCGACCTGGGCGCAAAGAATGGCGTGGCGCCCGATCGTGACGTTGTGCGCGATCTGGACGAGGTTATCGATCTTGGTCCCCTCCCCGACGACGGTGCGGCTGAACCGCGCGCGGTCCAAGGTCGTGTTCGAGCCGATCTCGACGTCGTCCTCGATGACGACATTGCCCACCTGCGGGATTTTTTCGTGGCGCCCGCCGACAAAATCGTAGCCGAAGCCGTCGGATCCGACGATCACGCCAGGCTGGAGTCGCACCCGATTCCTCAGCTCGCACTCCGCCGCGACGGTCACGCCGGGCATCAGCCAGCAGTCCTGGCCGATCTTCGCGGCCCGTCCGACAAAAACCTGGGCCTGAAGGTGCGACCGCTCGCCCACCACGGCGTCGGCCTCGATCACGCAGAGGGGACCGATCGTCGCCGAGATCGCGATTTTCGCCCGCCGGTCGACGCAGGCCGTGGGGTGAATGCCCGGCGCGGGCTTCGGCCAGAGCAGCTGTTCGAGCCGCGAGCACAATTTCGCGAGCGCGACCGAGGGATTGTCCACCAGCAGGTGAAGCTGGTTTGGCTGCGGGACGCCGTCGTAATCGAGCGGAAGCAGGACGACCGAAGCCCGCGTGCCCGCCGCCTCGGCCCGGTATTTCGGGTTGCCGAGAAACGTCAGCTCGCCGGCCTCGGCGGCGCCGAGGGAGGCGATGCCGCGCACCGTCTCGGCGGTGGAGCCTCGCTTTTCCTTCGGCTGCACAATCAGGACGATCTCATCCGGGGTAAACGATACCTGCATGGAGACAGCGTGAGGCAACGAAGGTGAAAGTTGAAGGTTGAAAGTGGAAAGGTGGAGCGTGTTGCCCTCAACGCGCTGGACGCTCCGGTGAACCTGAGCGCCCGCTCGACTCTCCAGCGCATTGAGGGCAATGCGCTCCACCAAAAGCCCCGGTCCTTTCTGAACCCGTGTCCGAGTAGATGACGCTCAGGATCAGGCAGCGTGAGACAACGAAGTTAAAAGGTGGAGCGTGTTGCCCTCAACGCGCTGGACGCTCCGATGAACCTGAGCGCCTGCTCAACTCTCCAGCGCATTGAGGGCAATGCGCTCCAAGAAAAAGCCCCGGTCCTTTTGGGACCGGGGCGGAAGTCGAACGAAAATCGAATTACTTCTTCGGCGTGGCGCCGGGAAGGGTGATCTTCGGGGAATCCGATGTGGAGGGCGCGGTGGCGGCCGGCGTCGAAGTCGACGGCGCGGATGACGTCGCGGGACGGTCCTTGCTGATTTCCTTCTGCACTTCGTCGGTGATGTCGTAACCCGTGTCCGAGTAGATGACGCTCGGGATCAGGAAGAGCGACGGGCCGGCCTTGTCGAGGAGCAGCGTGGCGCCGTGGCGCTGGGCGACGGTCGTCGCGATCTTGCTGATTTCCTCGAGGATGAGGGCCTTGAAATTCTGCAGGCGCTGCTGGAAGGAATTGCGGGTGTTCTGCTGGAAGGTCTGCACTTCCACCTGCTTCTTGCGGATGTCCTCCATCGCGCGCTGGGAGTCCGCCTGGGCCTTGGCTTTCGCCTCGGCGGTCATCGCGGGATTCTTCGTCTGCTCATCGAGCTCCTTGTACTTCTCGACGAGGGCGTTGCCTTCCTTGTTGAGGCGGTCGAGCTCCTCCTGCGCCTTCGCTTCGTCACCCCGGAGC
>JAQGON010000176.1 GCA_028293565.1 Verrucomicrobiota bacterium
TCGGCGGTGCCGGCGTCGGCAAGACTGTCGTGATCATGGAACTCATCAACAACATCGCGAAAGCCCACGGCGGCTACTCGGTGTTCGCGGGGGTGGGTGAGCGTTCGCGCGAGGGCAATGACCTCTATCACGAAATGTCGGAGGCGGGCGTCATTGACCAAAAGGATCTATCGAAGTCCAAGGTCGCGCTCGTGTATGGTCAGATGAATGAGCCCCCGGGGGCCCGCATGCGGGTCGCGCTGTCGGCGCTCGCGATGACGGAGTATTTCCGCGACGAGAAAAACCAGGACGTGCTGCTCTTCGTCGATAATATCTTCCGCTTCTCGCAAGCCGGTTCCGAAGTGTCCGCGCTCCTCGGCCGTTCGCCGTCGGCCGTCGGTTATCAACCGACGCTCGCCAACGAAATGGGCCTCCTGCAGGAGCGCATCACGTCGACGAAGAAGGGTTCCATCACTTCCTTCCAAGCCGTGTACGTGCCGGCGGACGATCTCACGGACCCGGCGCCCGCGAATACCTTCGCCCACCTTGACTCGACCATCGTGCTCGAGCGCTCGATTGCCGAGCTTGGCATTTATCCCGCGGTCGATCCCCTCGCCTCGGTTTCCAAAGCCCTTCAGGCCGACATCGTCGGCGAGGAACACTATCGCGTCGCCCGCGAAGTCCAGCGCGTACTCCAACGCTACAAGGATCTCCAGGACATCATCGCCATTCTCGGCCTCGACGAGCTCTCACCCGAAGATAAGCAGATGGTTTATCGCGCGCGGAAGATTCAGCGCTTCCTCTCGCAGCCGTTCTCCGTCGCCGAAGTGTTCACCGGCTCGCCCGGCAAATACGTCTCGGTCAAGGAAACCGTCCGCGGTTTCAAGATGATCCTTGATGGTGAGCTCGACGATGTCGCCGAAGGTGATTTCTATATGAAGGGTGGCATCGACGAGGTGCTCGCCGCGTCGAAGAAGGCTTAACCCAGCGCGTCCGACCGATCGCTTCTGTTCGCCGCCGTCAATTTCCCAATGCCGCTCACACTCGAAATCGTCACGCCGGAAGCCCGGGTTTATTCCGACACGATTGACACGGTCGTGATTCCAACGACGGAAGGCGAAGTGGGCATTCTTCCGGGTCACATTCCGCTGCTCACCCAAGTCGAGCACGGTGAGCTGCGGGTGACCAAAAACGGCCAGACCCTCTGGCTCGCGGTCGGTGGCGGATTCGTTGAAGTCGCGGAGGACCGCGTCCACGTCCTCGCAGAGCACGCCATTACCGAGGAAAAGATCGATGAGCATGCGGTCGAAGCGGCGCTGAAGCGCGCCGAACAGGAACTTCGGGACGCCAAACATATCGACCCGCAACAGTACGAACATTTGCAAAGTTTGGTGCGTTACTCGGGAACCCAGCTTGCGATCAAGCGCCGCCGCCGATAAGCGGCGGCAAGTGGCCGCCGCGAAGTTAGCTCTTTAGTATTTGGGGGCTAGTAAGTTAGCCCGTCGCTTTGGAATAGTGCCCGCTATCCGTTCCTTTTTCTTGCGGAGGGAATGAAACCGAGTCTCAGTGTCTCTTCGCTGCCATTCGGTTCCTCATGACGCGTCACCCCGAATCCCTTTTGCCACTTTGCCAGATTCCCTCCGGCTCGGTATGTCGGGTTCGGATGCTGTCGGGCGATCCCGCCTTCTGCCAGCGCGTTCGCGAAATGGGGTTCGGCGAATCCGCGTTTGTCACCAAAGTTTCGGGCAACGCGACCATCCTGTGCCAGGTGGCCGGCACACGCATTGCCCTAAGCCACGCCGCCGCGAACCATATCCTGGTGGAGCAAATCGCCCGCGGCTGATTTTGCGATGCCCGCGCCCATCAAGCTCTCCGATCTCGCCATCGGCGCGTCAGCTACGGTGCGGGAATTTCCCAAATCAGGCACTGCCTTCCTGCGGCTGCGGGAAATGGGACTTTTAGCCGGTACCCGGGTCACGCTGATCCGTACCGCCCCGCTCGGCGACCCGCTCGAAATCAAGGTTCGGGGCTACAATCTTTCGCTGCGCAAAAGCGAGGCGGACCACGTGCTCGTCGAACCGCTGGCCTAGCCACGCGCCGCCATGCCGCTTCCCGCGCATATCACCGCCGGGCCGAAATCGCCGGCCACGCGCCTGCCGACGTACGCCTTGGTCGGTAATCCGAACTGCGGCAAAAGCACCCTTTTCAACGCCCTGACCGGCCTGAAACAAAAGGTCGGCAACTATCCGGGTGTCACGGTCGAGAAAAAGATCGGCACCACGTTTTCCCAACACGGGCAGCCGATCACCGTCATCGATCTCCCGGGCGCGTATTCGCTCGCCGCCCGTTCCCCCGACGAAGCAGTGACCCGCGACGTCCTCCTTGGCCGCCGCGCCGACACCCCGCAGCCCGATCGCATTCTTTGCATCGTCGACGCCACGAACCTCGAACGAAATCTCTATCTCGTTCATCAGATTCTCGACCTGGGTCGTCCCGTGATCGTCGTCCTCAACATGATGGATTTGACGGCCCAAGCCGGACTCAACATCCGCGTCGCCCGGCTCGAGCACGAACTCGGCATTCCCGTCATTCCCTGCGAAGCCGTGAAGGGCAAAGGCCTCGTCGAACTGCGGGTCGCGATGAGCCGCCATGATCTCCCGCTCTCGCGCCATGCCTGGGATATTCCCGCCCCGATCGCCCCCGCCGTGGCAGAATTGCAGGCTGCGCTGACCCACACCGACGGTAAATCGCCTCTGATTGCCCGCGCCGAGGCGCTGCTTTTGTTGACGGATCAGGACAGCCTTCGGGTCGCGGGTTCCACTCCGCTCTCTGCCAAGACCGACGAAATTCTCCGCACTTGGAAAACCCGGTGGGAAGGGCAGGGGACCGATTGGTCCGCGGTCCTCGTCAGCTCGCGCTACGAGGCGATCGGCCGGATCGCCGAGGAAGTGGTGTTGCGCGCCGGCGATACGGGTCCGACGCAATCAGACAAGATTGACGCGATCGTCACGCATCCCGTCTGGGGCTGGTTGGTACTCGGAGCGGTGATGACACTGCTGTTCCTGAGCATTTTCACGTTCGCGGAATACCCGATGAACTGGATCGACGACCAGATGGCGTCGCTCAGCAGTTGGGTGAAAGGAGCGATGCCACCCGGCGATCTTCGTGACTTGATCACCGACGGCGCGATCGCCGGCGTCGGCGGCGTTATCATTTTTCTGCCGCAAATCCTGATCCTGTTTTTCTTCATCGGCCTGCTGGAGAGCACGGGCTACATGGCCCGCGCCGCCTTCATCATGGATCGACTGATGAGTCGCGTCGGACTCAACGGCAAAAGTTTCATTCCCCTGCTCAGCTCCTATGCCTGTGCCATCCCGGGCATCATGGCGACGCGCACGATCGAGGAGCCGAAGGACCGGCTGGTCACCATCCTCGTCGCACCGTTGATGAGCTGTTCCGCGCGTTTGCCCGTTTACCTCCTGATGATCGCCGCGCTGCTCCCGGGCGACCGCGTACCGACGCTGACCAAGGTGGGGCTCATGGTGCTGATGTACGCGTTGGGAACCCTCGGCGCGTTTGCCTTTGCCTGGCTTTTCAAACGCACCCTGCTGAAGGGCGCACCGCCGCTGATGATCATGGAATTGCCTCCTTACCGGCTGCCAGGAGTGCGTGACGTCGCCTTCCACATGCTCGAACGCGCGTGGATTTTCGTGCGGCGGGCGGGCACCGTGATTCTCGGCATCAGCATCGTCCTGTGGTTTCTCTCTTCCTACCCGAAAGCGCCCGCAGGCGCGTCGGCCACGGAACAGATCGCGCAGAGCTTTGCCGGCCGCGCCGGCCACGCCCTGGAGCCCGTTATCAAACCTCTGGGCTTCGATTGGCAGATTGGTATCGGGCTGATCAGTTCTTTTGCCGCCCGCGAGGTGTTCGTGTCGACGATGAGCGTGGTCTTCAACGCCGGCTCGGATGACGATAACACCGCCCCGCTGCGCAAGGCGCTGCTGGCGGCGCGCTGGCCCGATGGGCGCAGACTTTTCACTCCGCTCGTCTGCCTGACGCTGATGATCTTCTACGTCTTCGCGATGCAGTGTGTGAGTACGGTGGCCGTGGTGCGACGTGAAACCAATTCCTGGCGTTGGCCCCTCTTCCAAATCGCCTATATGACAGGCACGGCTTGGGTGCTCAGCCTCATCGTTTATCAAGTTGGGACTGCGCTCGGTAATTGAATGGTGGGGGCGGCTGTCCCAGCCGCCCTGAGTTCCAGCGCACCTGATATTCCAACGCGCACACGG
>JAQGON010000177.1 GCA_028293565.1 Verrucomicrobiota bacterium
CGCTCCTGGCCAAAGCACTCGAGCACCCGCTCCATCGTGGGCGCCGAGCCCGCCTCCTCGATCGGCACCAGTTCGCTGGCGATTTCCACCGCCGCCATGATCCGGCCGGGGATCGCCTCGAGCCAGCCGGCGGGCAGATGGTCGATCGCCGACTCCGCAAACGGCTCGCCCTTCTGCGGCGCGAACACCGTGAAAGTCGTGAACTCCGTATGCCGCTCGATCCGCAGCTCGGCCACTCCGACGCGCAGCAATTGAAAGCCATGCGCCTCCGGCGTTGCGGCCACCCCGGGCGCGATCGACAGCGCGGCCACGGCGGCGCGGTGTTCCGACGCTTCCGCCGGCGTGAAAAGGATGGCACGATGGGCCACCATCACGTGGCCCGCCACCACCGGGAAAGGCCGCGCCAGCAGCTCGGCGTGCAGCTCGCGGTATTGTGGATGGAAGCGCCCCTGATGCTCGGTGTTCATGATCGATTTCCAACGAACAGGAAATCAGCAGGATGCGGATTTCCTTCGTTTCAGCGGTCCCGAGGGGTCAGTTCGTCTGATTGATATCCCGAAAGCGGCGGATCGAGCGACCTTAAAAAGCAGCCCCGCGACTTCAAAGATTGTCGACACTTTCGGATTGGTGTAAGTGTCGACAGTTCTCCTTCATGCCCTCGCCCACTCCTCCCCTCTCCTGCGAACCGCGCCGCAATCTCGCCCGCGAAATGGTCGCGCGCCTGCGCGAGGAGATTATCTCCGGCCGGTTCAATCCGGGCGAAGCGCTGGCGGAGCCGGTCCTGGCGGCTCGCTTCGAGGTGAGCCGCGCGCCGATTCGCGAGGCGCTCATCGAGCTGGAGCGCGAGGGTCTCGTGCAGTTCGAGTCGACGGGCCGCACGCGCGTGCGCCGGCTCACGGAGAAGGACTTCGATGAAATCATGGAGGCGCGAGTGGCGCTGGAAGGGACCGCGGCGCGAAAAGCAGCCGCCGTCTGGACCAGCGAGGACACGGCCTGGGTGGAAAACAATATCGCCGCGCAGGCGCGCGCCTCCACCCTCGCGGAGCTCAGCCGGCTCGACGTCGAGATGCACGAATTCATTTTGCGGCGCGGCGGGAACGAACGGCTCGCGGCCCTTTGGCAATGCATCCGTGCCCAGTTCGAGATGGGTCTGGCCTACACGCATCGCCTGCAGCAGAAGCTCGAATACAAACCGCGCCGCATCACGGTGGAATCGCACCGCAGCCTGCTCGCCGCAGTGGCCTCCGGCAAACCCGAGGTCGCCCGCCGGGCCATGGTCGCGCACATCCAGGGCTCGCGCGAGTGGTCGCTGGCGCAGCCCGTCACGACGAATGGGAACGGCAGAGTCGTCGGGGCGAAGGCCGCCGCCGTGGCGATCGCGCTCCTCCTCACCGCGACGCTGCTGAGCGCATCGGCGGAGATCGCCCCGGATGCGGCGGCCTTCTTCGAAGCAAAGGTCCGCCCGCTGCTCGTCGATCGCTGCTACGACTGCCACAGCGGTGCGAGAAACAAGGGCGGCCTCTCGCTCGAAACGCGCGAGGGCTGGACCAAGGGCGGCGAGAACGGCCCCGCGATCGTTCCCGGAAAGCCGGACGACAGCCTGCTTATCAAAGCCGTCCGCTACGCGGATGCGGACCTCGCGATGCCACCGAAGAAAAAAGGCGGGAAGCTGAGCGACGAGGAGGTCGCAACGCTGGAGAAGTGGGTGCGAATGGGCGCGCCGGACCCGCGCGAGCCGGCGGCGAAAATAGGTGGCATGAACGCCGCCGAAGCGAAAGCGTGGTGGGCGTTTCAGCCGCTGCCACCTCCCGGCGCGGCACCCGGCAGCTCGGCCCAGATCGACACCTTTGTCGACGCGCGTCTCGCCGCGGCAAACCTGCTGCCATCCCCGCCGGCGGACAAGCGGACCCTGCTGCGGCGCGCGTCTTACGACCTCACCGGGCTCCCTCCGACGCCGGAGGAGGTCGCCGCCTTCGTCGCCGACCCGGCTCCGGACGCTTTCGCCAGAGCCGTCGACCGATTGCTCGCCTCGCCGCATTACGGCGAGCAATGGGGGCGGCACTGGCTCGACGTCGTCCGCTACGCCGATTCGCTCGACTCACGCAGTTACGGCAAACCCGGCGACATTCTCGACGCGTGGCGCTATCGCGATTGGGTCGTCGACGCATTCAACCGCGACCTGCCTTACGATCAGTTCATCACGGATCAACTCGCCGGCGACATCCTGGCGGCCCGCGCGTGGGATCCGCAGAAAGTCATCGCCACCGGCCTCTACGCGATCGGCAATTGGGGCAACGGCGACGCCGACAAGGAGAAGCTCCACACCGACATCGTTGACGATCAGATAGACGTGACCGGCCGCGCCTTCCTCGGCCTCACGCTCGCCTGCGCCCGCTGCCACGACCACAAGTTCGACCCGATCACGACGCGCGACTATTACGGCATGGCCGGCATTTTTTTCAGCAGCCGCATCCTCGAGAAATTCGCGAGCAAAGGAGCGGGGGAAAGTCTCATGCGGATTCCCCTGCTCTCGCCGGAGCAGACCGCCACGCGCAACCGGACGCGCCAACGCCTCGCGGAGATCGACGCGCAGCTTTCCGGCGGGCTCGAGCCGTTCACGGAGGTGAAGAAGAATGCGGCGGGGAAACCGGGACTCATCTCGTGGAAAGGACGCGCGGCGGACAATCCCTCGCTCGTCATCAACACCGCCGACGCGCCCGTCGCCTTCTCGACGATCAAGCTGCCCGCGCGCGCGATCGCCATGCATCCAGGCCCGAAAGTTCCGGCCACCGCCGTCTGGCGGAGCCCCATCGCGGGCACCGTGAAAGTCAGCGCGCAACTCGAAGACGCCGATCCCAATTGCGGCGACGGCATCGTCTGGCTGCTGCGCCACGGCAACACCACGTTGCAGACGGGAGTGATGAATAACGCCGCCAGCGCCGAGGTTCCCGAAACCGCGGTGACCGTGCAGCCGGGCGATCTGCTGAAACTCGTCATCACCCCGCGCGCCGACTACACCTGCGACACGACGCGCCTCGAATTCGTCGTCCACGCCGAAGACGGCACGAAATGGGACCTGCGCGAGGCGCTCGTGGGCGGCGCCACGCAAGGCCAGGACAACGTCTGGTGGCTATGCGCGGGCGACGGCCCGTCGTTGAATGCGGAGAATCCCGACGCGAAGGCGCTGGCCGAGCAACGCAAGCAAGTCGCAGCGGAGCTCGAGCTCGCGGACTTCGCCGAAGGCCTGCAGGAGGGCGGCATCGCGAAGACTCCGTACGAAGGTTACCATGA
>JAQGON010000178.1 GCA_028293565.1 Verrucomicrobiota bacterium
TTTCATAGCTGCCGATCACCCGGAAAAACCAGTGCTTGCTCGCCGCGATCGGGCCCGTGGTGTCGAACGAAGCCGTCCAGCCGACCGCGTCCCCCAGCCCGCTCGTCCTCCCGGCGTAGGAGCTGACATAACCGGAGAGCACGGTCTGGCTTTTGCCCTGTGGGCTTTTGGTCACAATGTTGAGCAGGCCTCCGGGATTTCCCTGGCCATACAGGACGGAGGTGGGTCCCTTCAGCACTTCCATGCGTTCGACTGCGACCGTTGGCGGGGAGGCGAAGCGTGACGACAATCCCGGCAAACCGTCGATCTGGACGCTCTGCAGGTTGGACCCCGCCGCCGAAAATCCGCGCAAGCTGAAGGAGTTCGCGGTGCTCCCGCTTTTGGTCAAGCCGACGACATAGCCAAAGGAATCCTCCAACCGGCTCGAATTGACATCCTTCAGGAACGCCGCGTTCAGCCCCTGCACAGTGAACGGCAGGTTCATCAGCGGAACTTCGACTTTCATCGAGGCGGCAGACGATGCTTCAATATAGTGCCCCAGCCCCACTTTGAACGCCCCCATCGAGACGATGCTGTCGTCCGCGTCGGCCGAAACGCCGGATCCGTCTTTCTCCTCCGGCCCGCCGCTTGCGGTCGCGCCGGCTCCGGGCCCGGTGGTGTCCCCCGCCAAGACGAACGCGGGTTTTTCCGGTTCGGCGCCGAGGAGCGCGGCGAAGCAGCAGGGAGAGAGAATGAACGCCAGGGCGAGCCCACGGCACTTTCTCCCATGAGGGGATGGCAAACGGGTGATCATAGGGTAACGGGGTAGATCGGCGGACGACGGAACAACCAAACGCCTGCGCTCACTGGTAAGAGTAAACCAGCACCTTGACGCCGCGACCATCCGTGGAACCACCAGAACCGACGAGCCGAGCTGGAGCCGAAGCATTCACGTCTAGCCTCCGGAAAATAATTTTCGCACAATTCCCCCAAGGATCTGACCCTTGGCCTCTGGCCGATCGAGCAAGTTAAAATGCGCGCACAGCAGGACGGAGGAAAGCAGCGAGGCCCCTGAAATCGGTTCTTCTTCCTTCCGTCATACCCGCGCCGGGGAGAAATTTCCCCGAGGGTTTTCCGCTGCGCGACAGGGAGGCCGCCGCTCCTTTATCCCCGACAGCGCGGATCCTCCTGATCGAGGATCATACGCCGATGCGGAAATTCCTGCAGCACCTGATCGAACAGGATCGCAGCCTCCAGATTTGTGCCGCCTTGGGCGATGCCCTTCATCTGGAGCAGGCCTTGGCGCAGGCCAGACCGGACCTCGCCATCGTCGACGTCGGTTTGCCCGGTATGGGCGGGATCAAGGTGGTGAAGCTCTTGCGGCAGGCGCGTCCTGAGTTGTCCGTCCTCGTGCTTTCGGCGCACAACGAAGTGTTTTACGTGGAAGCTGCGCGGCGCGCCGGGGTGGATGGATACCTGATGAAAGAGCACGCCTTCGAATGGCTGCATCTGGCGATCGATTTTCTTCGGCGTCGACTGGGTTTCTTTGCGCTCTCGGCGATGCCGGGGGCGTGAAGGTCGTGCCGACGACGCGACTGCGATCAATGCGCTTTCCGCAGTGATGATCAATCTGAGCCTTGGGCCGGAGCGGCGCGCTTGAAACGTCGGAGTCGCGCTCTATGACTCCACCATGAATTCTTTCGGGGACCCTGCGGAGTGTGATCTCACTTGGCCCTGATGTGGCAACGCCCGGCAATTCTGACGTGGCTGTGTTATGGTGGCATGGCGTCGCTCGCGATCGGGCTCAATCTCCTGCCGCTTTTTCTCGCCGAGCTCGGCGCCACTTACGGTGGAGAGACGGGCCTGACCCGGGAAGAGCTCGGTCGTCTCGGGTCGATGATGTTCGCCGGGCTGGTCCTGGGCATCGTCGTCACGGGCCCGCTGGCCGATCGATGGGCACCCAAGCCCTTCGTCCTGTTCGGCTGCATCGTCACGAGTGCGAGCCTGGGCGCCGCGGCCGTGGCGCCCACGTACGGCTTTCTCGGCGCCTCGCTCGTTTTTCTCGGACTGGGCGCGGGCATGCTCGACATGATGCTCAGCCCGGTCGTCGCTGCGCTGAATCCCCACCGGCGAATCGCGTCGCTGAACTGGCTTCACTCCTTCTACAGCATCGGCGCCGTGGTGACGATCGGTGCAGGCACGATCATCCAGCACGGCGGTTTCAAATGGCGCTACGCGTGCCTGGCCTTTTCCCCACTGCCGGCGGCATTGGCCGTGGCATTCGCCTTCATGGAATTTCCGCCGCTGACGGGAGCCGCCGGCCGCATGGCGGTGCGCGACCTGTTGCGCCAGCCCTGGTTCAGAGCCGCATTGATGGCGCTGTTTCTGGTCGGCGCGGTGGAGATCGGGGTGGCTCAATGGCTGCCGACGTACGCTGAGAAGGAGCTTCACTACCCGACGTGGGTGGGGGGCGTAGCATTCATGGTTTTCTCCATCGCGATGGCCGGCGGCCGGATGATCCTGGGACTCGTGGTCAAACGGCTCGATCCCTATATCATGCTGATATCAAGTGGCGGCGTATGCTGTCTGCTGGTCTTTGCCGGAGCGCTTCTCCCGACGCCGGCGCTGTCCCTGACGGCGTGTGTGGCGGTGGGGCTGGCGGTCTGCGGACTCTGGCCAACTGTGCTCGCCCTTGCCGGCAACCGTTTTCCCGAAGGAGGAGCCAGCATGTTCGGCATCCTGTCGATTTTCGGAAATGCCGGCGGCATCGGCATGCCATGGCTGGTCGGCTGGGTCGCCAGCCATTACGATTTGCGCTGGGGCATCGCCGTCGTCGGCATCGCCACATTGCCCCTGATCCTGTCCCTGCTCAGCCTGCGGACGAAAGAGGTGCGGGCTGAGTCGATCCCGGGTATGAATCCCACATAGCGGTTGCCAGCCCCACCCTTTCGCGCAGACGTTTCCGCCGGCATGAATGTCTCGACCATCCTGTTTTCGTCGGGACACGAGCTCGACCTCGCGCCGGAGGCATTCGGCCAAGTCGTCCGCTCCGACCATCTGCTCGGCCAGCCGGCGGCCCTGCAGGAACAGCTCGACGCCGAGGGTTACCTTTTCATTCCGGGGTTTTTCAACCGCGAGCTGATCGACGACGCCCGCGCCTCATTGACGGGCCGCCTTGCGGCCGGAGGGCTGCTCGATCCGAGCGCTCCCACGATGGAAGCACGCGTTCGCCCCGGAACATTGTCGCCCGTTCCCGCCGACATCGCGCTGCGCAACCCGGAGCTGGATCGCGTCATTCACGGACCTGAGCTGCTAAAATTCTACGCGATGCTTTTCGGCGAGAGCGTGCGGCACTACGATTTCACGTGGCTGCGCGCCGTGGCGCCCGGGCGCGGATCACCCGCTCACTGCGACCTCGTGTACATGGGCCGCGGCACACACCAGGTTTTGA
The DNA here is from genome assembly GCA_028293565.1 of Verrucomicrobiota bacterium. Classification (GTDB taxonomy): domain Bacteria; phylum Verrucomicrobiota; class Verrucomicrobiia; order Opitutales; family Opitutaceae; genus Opi-474. The sequence goes on from JAQGON010000178.1 coordinate 3,431, forward strand.
CCTGCTGGATTCCCTATGGAGAGGTTCCACTCGAACTCGGTGGCCTGATCGTCCTGGAGGGATCGCACCGGCAATCGGCGCGCCTGAAAAACTATCTCGAGAGCGACGTCGACCGTTACTGCGAGAACCGCCCGGCCGAGCTCGAACGCGTCAAGGTCCTCGGCGGCTGGAGTCACCGCCACAACGGGTCGCTCACCACGAATCCGGTTTCCCTGCGCGAAAAACTCGGCGGCCGCTGGCTCACCACCCATTGGCGTCCGGGAGATCTCATCACGTTCAAGATGAACCTGGTGCACGCGAGCCTCGACAACCAAACCGACTCGATCCGGCTTTCGTCCGACACCCGTTACCAGCGCGCCAGCCAGCCGATCGATCCTCGCTGGGTCGGCGAAAATCCGCCCGGCCACGGCCCTCGCGCCAAGGTCGGCATGGTCTGCTGACGACGCCGTCGAAGCGTTCGATGCGGTCAACCGCCCGGTCCTTTCCCTTCCGGTCGAACTGACGTTCGCCGCCCTCGCGTCTGCGGCACTCGTCGCGAAAAAATCGTCTTTCGCACGAACCTGCGGCGAATTTGGCTGACAATAGCAGCTGCCACGCGCCCAAGCGTCGCTGCTTCGCCATGGAAAGCTCCTCCCCGCCGAGCCCGGAGATTGGGACCGATCGCCGCGGCTTCATTCGCCAAGCCTCCGGCGTCGTCGCGGTCGCCATGCTGCCTCACTCCCTTCGGGCCCGCGCGGAATCGGCGCCGCCCGCGCCAGCCCCCTCCGCCTCCGGCCTGATTCCGATCATGCTGCGGGTTAACGGACAGGACCACGTCTGCGAAATCGAGGCGCGCACCACGCTCCTCGACACCCTCCGCGACCGCCTTCATCTCCCCGGCACCAAGAAGGGCTGCGACCATGGCACCTGCGGCGCATGCACCGTCCACGTCGACGGCCACCGCGTCCTCTCCTGCCTGACTCTCGCCGCCATGGCGACGGGCGCCGAGATCACCACGATCGAGGGCCTCGCCGCCGGAGAAAAACTTCACCCTGTCCAGCAGGCGTTCGTCGACTGCGACGGCTTCCAGTGCGGCTTCTGCACTCCCGGACAAATTATGTCCGCCGTCGCATGCATCCGCGAAGGCCACGCCCATGCCGACGACGAAATCCGCGAGTGGATGTCCGGCAATATCTGCCGCTGTGCCGCGTACCCCAACATCGTGGACGCCGTCAAAGCCGCGCGCGACCGGTCCGCATGAACAACTTCGTGCTCAACCGCCCGCCCGATGTCGCCCGCTGCGTCGCCGCCGCCGCCCAGCCCGGCGCCAGTTTCATCGCCGGAGGCACCACCGTGATCGATCTCTGGAAACTCGGCGCCTATCCCGTCACCCAGCTCGTCGACCTCAACGGCCTCGCCCTGCGCGGCATTTCCGCCGGCCCGGGCGGCCTCAAGCTCGGGGCCCTGGCGCGCATGAGCGCGGTGGGCGAACACGCGGACGTCAAAACCCATTATCCGCTCGTCGCCCAGGCCCTGCTGCTCAGCGCCTCCCCGCAGATCCGCAACATGGGCACCATGGGCGGCAATCTTCTCCAACGCCCGCGCAGTCTGGCTTACCGCAACCCCGACCCGCAGCGCCGCGACGGGCCCAGCCGATTCGACGCGCTCTTTGGCGTCACCGGGCACAGCCGCGCCCCGCATCCTTCCGATCTCGCCGTCGCTCTCACCGCGCTCGATGCGTCGGTGCGGATCGCTGGAGCGGCTCCGCGCGGCGAGCGCACACTGAAGCTTTCCGAGTTCTACCGGATTCCCCAGGACAGTCTCAAGTTCGATACGCTTCAACCCGGCGAGATGATCACCGCCGTCGAGGCCAGCGTCCCCTTCGCGCGGCACTCCGCGTATATCAAGATCCGCGACCGCGCTTCCTATCAGTTCGCAATCGTGTCCGCCGCCGTCGCGCTCGATCTCGACGGCGACACCATCCGGGAGGCCCGGATCGCCGCGGGCGGCGTGGGGACGATCCCGTGGCGTTTCCCGGCCGCCGAGTCGGCCCTCGCCGGACAACGCGCCACACCGGAGTCCTTCACCCGCGCCATCGCGCGGCTCGATCGCGGCGCGGTCACCCACGAGTTCAACCTCTTCAAGGTCGACCTTCTCCGCCGCACCACGCTGCGCGCGCTGGAAGCCGCCCTTGCCGCCACATGAGCGACGTCGCCACTCCCCATCCCGCGCCGAAGCTGGTCGGCGCCAGCATCAGCCGGGTCGATGCGCGCCGCAAAGTCACCGGCCAGGCCGACTACACCGCCGACTACCATTTCGCGCGGCAGGCCTGGGCCGTCGCCGTCAAGAGCACGATCGCCAAGGGCCGGATCATCGCGCTCGACACCGCCGCCGCGGAAAAATCCCCGGGCGTCGTCGCAGTCTATACGTGGAAGAACCGTCCGAAGATTTATCCCCCGCTCAAGGAAACCTCCGGGTTCATGGTCGCGGAAAAACTGGCGCCGCTCGGCGACGAAACCATCCACTACTACGGACAGGACATCGCCTTCGTCGTGGCGGAGACCTATGAGCAGGCCCGCGAGGCCGCCGGACTCGTCCGGCCCACCTACGCCGCGGAACCCGCCGTCGCCCGGTTCTCCGAACCGAAGCGCGAGGCTCCCGGAAAAATCTACGGCGAAAAACCCCATCTGGAGAAAAAAGCGCCCGGCACCGCCAGCGTCACCGACGCATGGGAGGCCAGTCCGGCGCGCATCGACGCGACCTATATCACGCCAATGATCCACCACCAGCCGATGGAGCCGCACGCGGCGATCGCGAAGTGGCACACCGGACGCCTCACCTTTTACGCCCCGGTGCAGTGGATGTATGGCGCGCGCAATTTTCTCGCGGCGGGACTCGCGGTGCCGGCGGAAGACGTGCGCGTCATCAGCCACTTCGTCGGCGGCGCCTTCGGCTGCAAAGGCTCCTCGTGGATGTTCATGCTCGTCATCGCCGCCGCCGCGCGCGATCTCGACCGCCCGGTGAAATTCGTAATGGAGCGCGAAAACATGTTCACCTCCGTCGGCCATCGCCCCCGCACCAGCCAGCGCGTGCAGCTCGGCGCCGACGCCGCGGGAAAACTCCAGGCCATGCGGCACTTCACGGAAAGCAGCGCCAGCGAAGCCGGGCTTTTCGTCGAAGCCGCCGGCCATCGCGCCACCGGCGTGATGTACGGCTCGCCGAACATCGAAATCGACCATCAGATCTACAAACTCTCCGTCAGCGCCCCGACGTTCATGCGCGCTCCCGGGGAATCGCCCGGCGTTCATGCGCTCGAGACCGCGATGGACGAACTCGCCGTGGCCCTGAAGATGGATCCGGTCCAGCTGCGCCTCGTCAACATGACGGCGAATCATCCGATGAGCGGCCTGCCGTTTTCCTCGCGCCACCTGGACGAATGCTACCGCGTCGCCGGCGAGAAATTCGGCTGGGCCCGGCGCGCCGCCGCTCCCCGCGCCACGCGCGAGGGCGACTGGTGGGTCGGCTGGGGCATGGCCAGCGCTTCGTACGCCGCCCATCGCTCCAACGCGCAGGCTCGCGTTCGATTGCTGGCCGACGGCACCGCCGAGGTCGCCTGCGCCAGTCACGATCTGGGCACCGGCACGTACACGATCATGACGCAGACGGCCGCCGACGAGCTCGGCCTGCCGTTGGAAAAAGTTTCCGCCACGCTCGGAGACTCCACCCTGCCCGAGGCTCCGTTCTCGGGTGGCTCCCAATCCGCCGGCTCTATACTCCCAGCGGTCCAGATGGCCGCGCGCTCCGTGCTCACCAAGCTCAAGACCCTCGCAGCGGCCGACGCGAAATCTCCGCTCGCCGGTCTGGCCGCGGACGACCTCGAGGCCGCGGAAGGCGGCCTTCGCGCCAAGTCGAATCCCTCGCGTCGCGTGGCTTTCGCCGCGATCTTCGAGAAGTCCGGCGAGGGCGCACTGGAAGCGACGGAAAAAACAGAGCCCGCCGCCGAAACCAAGGACAAGCGCGAGCAGCCGAGCTATTCGCCCAAAACCACGGCCTACCAGTCGTACGGAGCGTTCTTCGTCGAGGTCCACGTTCACCGCCTGACCGGAGAGACCCGCGTGAAGCGCGTCGTCACCGCGATGGACATCGGTCAGCCGCTCAACTTGAAAACGGCGCGCAGCCAGATTCTCGGCGGTGCCGTGTTCGGCATCGGCGCGGCGCTGACCGAACACAGCCTCTTCGACGAAAACTCCGGCGCCTGGATCACGCAGGACCTCGGCACCTATCACGTCCCCGTCAATGCCGACGTGCCGGAGATCGATGTGACCTTCGTGGGGCCGCCCGACTTCAAGTTCAACTCCGTCGGCGCGCGCGGGATCGGCGAGATCGGCAACACCGGCATCTCGGCCGCGATCGGCAACGCCATCTATCACGCGACCGGCGTGCGCGTCCGCGAGCTGCCCTTCACCACTGAAAAGATTCTCGGCGGCCTGAGTCATGAGGGAGCTGCTTGAATTGGCCGAAGCGCGCCGACAGGCGGCGCACGAAACATTGGCGCTCGCGACGGTCTTTCGCGTCGACGGCTCCAGCTACCGTCGCATCGGCGCGCGGATGCTCGTCGGCGGACGCGGCCGAATCGCCGGATCCGTCAGCGGCGGTTGTCTGGAAGAGAGCGTGGTTCTGGAGGCGCAAAAAACGCTGGTCGACCGGCGTGGGCGCCTTCTGACGTTCGATACCACCAGGTCGGACGACCTGGTGTTTGGCAGCGGGTTGGGGTGCCAGGGAAAAATCTGGGTGACGATCGAGCTTCTGCCGGCCCACGAAGCGTGGCCCTTGGCGGAGTTGGTCCACCGCGTCCGGCTTCAACGCACGCCCGTGGTGTGGATCACGCGGCTGTTCGACGAACCGGAGGGCGTGCGCTTTCAAACGCTCTCGTGCACCGATGCCGGTGACGCGCTTCCTCCCCCAAGCCTGGGCGCGCCAGTCGCCGAGGTTTTTTCAACGGGAAAAAACCGGGTGGTCGACGACGCCTCCTCGCCTGCGCTGATCGAGTGGATTGCTCCGCCGGTGGCACTGCTGATTTTTGGCGGCGGTCCCGATGTGATGCCGCTCGTGACGCTGGCCGCTGCGCTCGGGCACGAGGTGACGGTGGTGGATCGGCGGCCGGACGTCGCGCGGTCCGAAAATTTTCCCGGCGCGCTCCGTGTGCTCTGCGCCCGGTCGCCGCAGGTGCTTCTCCTCGTTCCAGCCGACGGGCGGACCGCGGCCGTGCTGATGAATCACCACTATGAAACAGACCGGGACGTCCTCGGCATCCTGCTGTCCCTGGCGCTGCCCTACGTGGGCCTGCTGGGTCCTCGGCGGCGCACCGAGCGCATTCTCTTTGAGCTGGCGGAACGGGGCCTCGCGATATCGCCGGACACGGCGGCGGCGCTGCACGGACCGGCGGGCCTGGATATCGGCGCCGCGGACCCGACCCAGATCGCGCTTTCGATCCTCGCGGAGATTCAGGCGACGCTTGCAGACCGGAGCGGCGGAAAGCTGAAGTTTCGCGCCGCGCCCATTCACCTCGATCGCGAGGATTCGGAAACCGCTCTGTGCGCGCTCCCGGCGTGATCGTCCTCGCCGCCGGCGGCTCGACGCGCATGGGCGTGCCGAAGCAGCTTCTGCCGTGGGGCCGAACCACGCTGCTGCGCCATGCGTGCGAGACTGCAGTGCGCGCGGGTCTTGGACCCGTCGTCGTGGTGCTGGGACGGGAATCCGCGGCCTGCGAGCAGGAGTGCGCAAACCTGACTCTTACGACGGTGACGAATCCTGCTTGGACCGCGGGCCTTGGTTCCTCCATCGCCGTCGGCGTGCGGCAACTTCTCGCGAATTCGCCGGAAGTCTCCGGCGCGCTGATCATGCTGGCCGACCAGCCCGGGGTGACCGCGGAGTGGCTCAAGGAGCTCGCGCAGCACTGGAAGCCGCCGGCATGGCCCATCGTCGCGACCAGCTACGACAGTGCGGGTGGCGTGCCGGCGATTTTCGACGGCGAATTTTTTCCCGATCTTCTCCGCCTTCCGCCGCGCGAAGGCGCACGCTTGCTGCTCCGTCGGGAGCATCACCGCACCCAACGACTCACGCCCGAGAGAGCGTTTCTCGACCTCGACACCCCCGACGACTACCGCAGCGCGCAACCGCCGCCAATAAAGCCGCACCAGTCTCCGACCGGCTCGTGACATCCGGGGTCAATCGTGCCCGCACAATTCATCTCGTTTCGCGCCATGACCGTGTGGGGCCGTCCGCCTTGATTCATCGTTGCGCCCATTGCGAAAATCTCGAAATCGTTTTCCTCGGCATTAACCCTGACAGGAAGCCGGCAAGGCGATCGTCACCGTTGATCTCCCCGCAATCATTATGATCCACGTCATCCACGCGCATGAGGCTCCGAAAAGAAACTCGTTCGGAGTAGCGTTCGATCTGCTGGCCACGGGGCCGCAGTGCATGATGACCGAAATGCACTACCGGGTGGGAAATCTCATTCCATTCCACTCGCACCCGAATGAGCAGATCGGATACGTTCTGTTTGGCCGCATCCGTGTCCTCACGAGGGAGGCCACCGCCGAACTTGGGCCCGGCGACACCTATTCCATTCCGGCCAGCGTCGAGCACAGCATCGAAATCATCGAGGACGCCGACGAAGTGCAGGTGTTCACGCCGCCGCGGCCAGAGTTTCGCTGACGCGCCTTGGTCCTGCGCCGCCGCCCGAAAAAACGGGTTGAAACGTGACCGCAAACTCATGAAAGCCATCCAAGGTTACTCGATCATCACGCCGGACGATCTCGTTTGGCGTCGCTCCAATCTGATGAAAATCCCGAACGCGGACTACCTTGAGCGCACCGCGAGCGAGAATCTGGGCGCCAGGCTTTGGCGGTTGCCGCCCCGCAGCGCGAATACGCTGCACAAGCACATCCGCGCGGAGGAGTTTTACTTCGTCCTGGAAGGCACAGGCCGCATGCGCGTGGGCGCGACGACCTTGACCGTGCCTCGCCATGGCGGCGTGATCGTGGGCCCGGACCAATTGCGGCAGGTATTCAACGACACCGAGACCGAGGTCTTGTGGCTGATCATCGGCGCACCGGAGGAACTGGAGTTCCTGCAGGGGTCGAAATCCAAGATGGATCTTTCGCTGATCTACCCAACCGATCCCACGCAGCTACCCCCGGAGCTCGCTGGGGCGACCTGGCCGCCGGAGGAAGCACCGCCTTTAAGCCAGGAGTGAATCATCACCGCTCGTCGACTTCACCGACGACACCTCCGATTGTTGCCGAGGAGACCGCCGTGAGCGAAGACCGCGGACACCCACGCGCAGCCACCTGGCCGCGAGGCGCGCCGGCTCGTCTCGCATAACATTGTTCGCTTCCATCGGGCCAAGAGCTGCCCTATCGCCCGGGAACAAGCACCTGAATGGAATAAATCGAAGTGCCCGCGGTAATAAAAATGGTTTTCCCGTCCGCACCGCCGAAGCACAGGTTGGTCGTCGTCTCGGGCACAAGGACCCGTCCGATCATGCCTCCGTCCGGGCCGAAAATGTGGATTCCGTCCGCGGCGCTCACATAGACGTCACCCCGCGCGTCGCACCGGATGCCATCGGGAACACCCGCCTCAATCCGGCAGAATTCGGCACCGCCCCGCAAGGTATGGTCCGACTGCACCGCGAAGACCCGCACCTGCCGGGACTGGCCGGAGTCGGAGACATATAGCTTTTCCTCGTCGGGCGAAAAGCAAAGCCCGTTGGGCATGTCGAAATCCCGGGCGACAACCTTCAGGTCGCCGGTCCCCGGGTCGAAGCAATAGACATAATTTCCCTCCACCTCCTTGGCTTCATTTGGCGGCAATCCGTAAGGCGGATCCGTAAACCAGATCGTTCCGTCGGACTTCACGATCACGTCATTCGGGGAATTGAGCCGTTTCCCTTCGTACCGATCGATCAAAGTTCGCACGGACCCGTCCTTTTCCAGGATGCTCACGCGTCGGCCCCCATGTTCGCAGGTAATCAAGCGACCGGCACGGTCGATGGCGTTGCCGTTGGCATGGTGGCTCGGATGACGGAAGCTTTTCAGCCCGCCCGCGGCCGACCATTGCTTGAGTTCATCGCCCGGAATATCGCTGAAGATCAGGCAGCCCCCTCCGAACGGCAACCAGACCGGGCCCTCGGTGAACTTCAAGCCGCCAGCCAGCTTCCGGAGGGGAGCGCCCGGCGCGATGAGGGTGCCAAGCTTTGCCGCGTCCTGAGTCACCTTCGCATGTTCCGGAGCAGCCGGAACCGGTTCGGCCCGGGTGCCCCCGGCAGATGCCGCCAGGCAGGCGAACAGCAGTCCTGCAGTACGAAACGAGCCTTGGACGACCATAATATTTTGCGACGAATCTGCGCTGCGACGGGCGAAGTGATGGCAATGCTTCAAAACGACGCCCATGCACGGCAACATACCATGCTCGATGTTGCGCGGGCTACGCCTAATCGCTCAGACGCTGACATTGTCGTATCAATTCGCGGTCCCGTTCGTGGAGCGGCGACCGAGCCCGGAAGAAGCGGGAGCTCTTTTGCCGCCGCCTGCCTGAATGCACTGTTCTCATCTATAATAAGTCCCTTTGCGGGGGCGCACGGGGCACCGGGTCTTTACAATAAAAAGCCGGGTCGTTTTTGGCGACCCGGCTGACCCCACAAGTCGACTGCGATCAGAAGCTGAAGGTGTTGGTGACCGCCACGCTCGGGCCGCTTTTGATGCGGTAGGCGGCGGGCGTCCCGTCAGGCTGCGAGTTGATGGGAATGAGTTTATTCTTTCCCAAGACATTGTTCACGTTCACCTGCAGGTTCCACCCGATGGAGCGCGTGAGCTTGCGGGTGTAGCCCGCCCACAGGTTGACGCTGCTATCGTCCGGTCCCCAGATCGGATGATTGACGTCGAACGTCTCCGACTGGACCCCGTTGAGCGTGGCGTAGGTCGAAGGATAACCGATGGCGACCTTGTCCTGCCATTGATACGAGCCGCCAAAGTTCACGCCGCTGAGCTTGCCCGCCGTGAAGTGGTAGTTCGTGACCAGGTTGAAGCGCCAGGGCCTGAGTTCGGCGTTGTTCGTGCCGTTGAGCAGCTGGCTGAGCTGGAATGGGGTCCAGACATAGGGATCCCAGTTCGTTTGTTTCCAAGTCGAACTGGCACTGGTTCCGGATGAGCGCAGCAGTTTCCCGCCCGGGCTATTGAAGAAGTCGTTTTCCGCGCTGAGAAACGCCAGGGTCGTTCCACCTGCGATGCTGGTCTGCACCGCCTTCGTCTTGGCCGCATTGACGGCAATATCCCAGTTGTCCGTCGGCTTGGCGTAGAGTTCGAACTCATAACCCGTCGAAATGTTGTCGCTGGTGGCGGTCATGCCGTCGGGATAAATGCCCCCGAGGCCCGCGGTCCATGGCTCGTTGTAATTGTTCATCCAGCGATAGTCGCTCATGCCCGCGTTGCTGCCGGCCGGCATTTTCCATGCCGTCCAGAATTTCTGGTCCGTGATGAACGGCGAGCCCAGGGTCGCGTCGACTGCCGCCTTCTGGTCGGCCTTGTCCTGGGCGGTTTGGGTGAACACGCCGTTGACATTGGTGCCGTAATTATAGGACGAGCCGGCGTACTGCGGATCGCCCGACAGGCCCGCCTGGAAACGCTTCGCCGCCACCCAGGCGCGGACAATCACGCTGCCGGCGAGCCATTCGTTCGTCACCCCGTAACTCGCACCGCTGGCCTTGGCCGTATACTTGGTCACTTTCAGGCTGACCCGGCCGTTGAGGGCCGAGACGATGGCGCCATAATCCTTCGTGCTGCCGGATGGAGCCGAGAGCGGCTGGTTCAACATATCCACGCGGCCGGAACTCGGCTCAAAGTTCTTGGACCGGTTGATAAAGAGACTGAGATCCATCCCCTGGGGGTAATACTGTCGGATGAACACCGGCGTGTGGCCGACGACGCTGTAACTTTTCGTCGTCCCGGTGACCGTATTGAAGGGATCGCCCGGCAAGGCGAAGCTGGAGGCCAGGCGATCCACGATGCCATAGCTTGTGGAAGGAGCGCTGGCATTATAGGATTTGGCCGTATCCCGGCGATAGCCGACTGTCGCGACGATATTGTCATCGAAGAAGAAACCCTGCCAGACGAAGATCTTCGAGGAGATGGTGTCGCGGCGCTTGATGGCGCTGGTCATCAGCTGATCCGGGTCGGTCGAGGAATACAGCGTCTTGACCGGCAGGTTCACCCAGCCGACATAGTTGGCGGGATTTTCCGACTGGGTGGAGACGATTTGCCGGAACGGGTCGTTCCAAGGCGCCCCGGGACTGACATATCCGGCGGCCGCGGGATCGGTCGGCAGTTTCCAACGCGAATCGAACACGCGCAGGGTGTTGGTCGAAGCGGGCTGCTGGAACGCCGCGATATTGCTCAGGTTCATGCCGCCCGCCGAGGTCCGGCCAATCGCGCTGCCGCCGAGGTAACTGACCTGCTGGAACCAGCGATAGGGATCGAGGGCCGTGCCGACGACGCCATCCGGGTCGGCGGTGGCGCCGAGGGGCGCGAAGGCGTTGGCGGCCCAGCTCTGGCTGTCGTGCCGGTAATCCGTGTCGTTGAGGACACCGGTCAAGACGTGCCGTCCAAGGATGCGGGTGACCCATGACTTGCTGAGGAAATCATCCGCCTTGATCTCCGCAAACGCGGTCAACCGCTTCGATTCCCGGGTGGCTTGCGTGGCGCCGCCGCCGTAATAGGAAGCCGTGCTCAGGTAGGGCCGGCCCACGTTTGGATTCGGCGACCCGTCGGTGAGCTTGGAGTTGATATCGAGCGTGATCGCCGTATCCGAACCGGCGAAGGGATCAAAATTGTTCAGCCGGTGCCGCTGGCGGTCATAGGCGCCCTCCAGGCCAAGGCGATTGTTGAGGAACGTCTGGCTGAGGTGGACGTTGAACGCGTGGAAGTTCTGTTCCGTGCTGCGATTTTCGCCGTCGATGAGCTTGTGATAGAAGTCGAAAATACCTGGATCGGTGAGGTTGCGCTGCTTGTAGGCGCTCGCGAAGGGCAATCCGATCTGCTGGGCGACGGTCTGGGTCGGCGCAATCACCATCAAGCCGTTGGTCGCCATGCCGCCGATGCTGTGATCGATCGCGCCATTCGGACCGATGCCGTACTGCTGCCCGATATAATACTGGCCCGGGGCGTAGAAACTGCCGCTCTCGACGCTCGAACCGGGATCCGGGAAGTAAGCGTAACTTCCTTGATAGAGTCCCGTAATATACGGTTGGTAGTTCGGGCTGGTCGCGACCATGCTGCCCGAATTGGGCACGTTGGGGAAATAGTACTGCGCGTAATTGAAATCGTACGTCCGCATGTTCAGGTTGCCGAACGTCTTTCCGGCCGGATTGGTGACCGTCCCGGTCTTGAACCAATCCGTGATCCGGTCGCCGGGAGGAAGCGTGCGGGGATTGGTCGCATTGTTGGCTCCCTGCTCAAAGCTCACGCGCAAGGTGGTGTGCGCCGATCCCTTGTTCAGGAAATGCGGGTCGTAGCGGAGGGCGCTGTAAATACGTTTGTCGTCGCTGTACGCCGGCTTCTGCTCGAAGTAGTGACGGTCCTTCAGCAAATCGATCCGGACGGCCAGTTCGTCCTTCAGCAGCATGCGGTTCACATCCAGCGTGCCGCGGTAGCTGCCATAACTTCCCAGCCGGGTGCTGAGCTCGCCGCTGTCCCGGTACGAGGCCTGCTTGAGGCTCGCATTGATGAGACCTGAAGGACTGCCGAGTCCGAACAGGATCGAGTTCGCGCCGCGCTGAATTTCGACGGTTTCGATATTGTAGGCATCCCAAGGAATATCGGAGGCCTCGAAATCGCGCGTGTTGTCCGCGGTGCTGAGACCGCGGATCCGGGTCGTCAGGTCGGGCCGTTGGATCGTGCCCATTTCGTAGACGGTTTGGCCGTTGCCATTGCCTTCCCAGTTTCCATAGAGGCCGCCGATCTCGGTGCCGGTCGTGAAAGTCAGCAGGCTCTGGTTGTCCGTCGCTCCCGTGTCCTTGAGAAACTGCTGGGTCACGATCTGGAGGGCGGTGCCGATGTCATCCACGTTCGTGCGGATGCGCGTGCCGGCGAGCGTGGTCTTCGCCTGGTAGCCGACCTGCTTGTCCTCGGACACGCTGAAAGGGGATAATTTCAGGACGTCGTCGCCATTTTTTTCGTCGGTCTCTTCGGCCGCGACTTCGGCGCGGGTGGGAACCCGGTTCCGGGCGCTGGGCGGCTGGTTCTGCGCCTGGGCAGCTCCGGTGGTCTGCGCGGCAATCGGAAAGGCTGCGCCACTGAATGCGAGCAGCGCGCAGCCGGAAAGGCCGCGGAGTAATTTGCTTTTTGGTAGGTAGCTCATCGTTAGGGTTGTCTGAGGGTGGAGGTGTGAGGGAATTCCCCGGCCGGAAAAAAGTCGTTGGATCCCGTGATGGGTGTGGTCAAATCACCGGGGCGCGCGGAACTCCCTTTTGCACCGGATGGGGAAAGCGGACAAAAATTCATGGCGCGGCGAAAGGGCGGGGCAGCTTGGGAAAAAAGGCGGTCAAAACGTTTCGGGGGTGGGAAGCGCCGGGGGTTATACGTCGATAATGCCAGTTCTCACTGTCTCCCCGCTACGCCTCAGAGCTCAATTGCTGGTACTATGATCTCACCGGGAATTGACGGGGGTTTTTGACGAGATTGGGCGGGAGGTTGGAAAGTTGCGGCCGGTCGGGCCATCGGCAGGCGCGAGGAATCCGGAGCTGTTTGCGAGGCGGTGAAAATTTCCGCGCTCCCGCCGACGTGTACATGGGGCGCGGCGGTGCGGACAAGACCCGTCACCAGTAGCGCCAGTAGATCGCCACCCAGGCCGCGGCGTAGAGGCCGAACCAGAATTTCAGCTGCTGGTACCACGGACGCACCACGCCTTCGTCGTAGTGCGCGAGCACGGATGGCCTCCAGAGGAAAGGTTCGCTCTGCTCCGGGAGCGGCGGAGTGGTCATGGCGGAGACGACCATCACCGAGAGCATGATGATCATCTGGGCAATGAACGCCTGATAGAACCAGTGGATGTTCCAGTCCAGGTAATGGTTGGCCGCCACGATCGCGCCCTGGATGACAAATCCACCGAGCAGGCCAAAGAGCGCGCCGGCGTTGTTGGTGCGGCGCCAGAGGATGCCCAGGAAAATGACGGAGATGATCGGCGTCGAAAGGAACGTCACGCTCTGCTGGAAATACAGGAAGATGCCGCCGAACTTCGTGATGAGCGGCACCGTCACGCCGGCCAGGATCAGCGTGATGCACGAGGAGAGCCGGCCGACCCCGATGAGCTCACCGTCGCTGACCGCCGGCTTGAAGGGCCGGTAAAGATTGAGCGAGAAGATCGTCGAGGTGGAATTGGCCAGGGCGCTGATCGTGGACATGACGGCGGCGAGAAATCCCGCCAGGACAATGCCGCGCAGGCCCCACTCCGGCGCGAAATTCTTCAACGCGAAAGGAAACGCATGGTCGGGCGAGGCCAGCGGAGCGGCCGCCTTCATGACATAGATGTAATGCCAAACCACGAGGCCCACGAGGCAGGTCACGAGCGGTCGCAGAAACCCGATGAACCCGGCGAGGACGATTCCCATCAGACCGTCCCACGTGGAGCGCGCCGCCAGCACCCGCTGGATCATCACCTGGTTGGTGGCCTGGTAGAAGATGAACAAGCCCATGGATCCGGCGACCAATCCCAGCATCGGGGCGATGCTGTCATCCGCCGGGCGATACAGGTGGAAGCGTTCGGGGCTCGCCAGTTCCATCGCGTGCCAGCCGCCCGGCACATGATACAGCGAAATAAAGAACAGCACCAGTCCGCCGCCCAGCAGCATCGCGCACTGGACCGCGTCCGTATACATCACGGAGATATACCCGCCCTTCACCGTATAGGCGGCGACCAGGACGATCATCGACCACAGGATCGCCTGGAAATGCCAGCCGGTGAGATCCGCGATCGCGAGCGTGCCGCCGTACAGCACGGGAGGCATGAAGATGAAGATATACGCGAACAGCATCGTGTAGCTGTAGATCCGGCCCGCCGTGAGCCCGAATCGCTTGGTCAGGAATTCCGGGACCGTCGAAATCTGGTTCTTCAGGTAGATCGGAATGAAGAAAACCATCAGCAACGTGTAGCACGGCAGGGAAAACAGCTCCCAATTGGCGATCCCCAAGCCGTGCTGGAAAGCCGCTCCGGCCGTGCCGACAATTTGTTCGCTCGAAACACTGGTGGCCACGAACGCCGCACCGATGATCCACCACGGCAGCCGGCCCTTCGTCAGGAAATAGTCGTCAGCCGACTGCTTGCCCTTGCGGCCGGCGAGCATGCCGACGACGACGACGAGAAGGATGGAGCCGACGATGATCGCGACATCCAGGGAGGAGAGATGAAATTGCATGGTGCTGAAGGGCCAAAAGGAGTCAGGGCAGGACGCGATAGGCCTTCACGCGGTGAAACGCTTCCTCGCGGCGGAAGCCCTCGGCAAACTTGCAGCCGGAGTTGAGCCCCCGAAAGCGCGCCATGACGTCCAGCATGTCCATGATATCCGCGTCCGAGTGCTCCTTCATCGATACGAGCTGGCTGGCGTGCTGGCGCAGCATCTCGCGCTTCACCCCGATGACCGCGCTGATATCCACATATTCCTGCGGCTGGAAATTGATGCCCGCAGGGTGGTCCATGTAGAAGACCTGCGTGAGTCCGAACCGGCAGGGCGGCCGCTTCGGCCCCGGAATGTTCGGCAGGCCCTTCTGGTGATAGGAGTCAAAGACAAGCTGCCCGACATAGCGGTGGTCCGGGTGATAGTCATCCGGACTGTGCGTCAGAATGATATCGGGGTCCGCTTCGCGCAGGATATCAATCATCAGAGTGCGCTGGGCTTCATCGGGGTAGACGCATTCGTCATCCACGCCGCCCCAGATCAGCTGCGCGTCAACCAGCTTGGCCGCGGCTTGCGCCTCGGCCCGGCGGGTGGCGGCCAGCGCATCGGGCGCCGCGTGCAGGTCGCCCATGTTGCCGCTCGTGAAAACCGCATGGAAGAGCCGATGGCCCAGCTGGCCAAATCGCGCCATGGTGCCGCCGCAAAAAATTTCGATGTCGTCGGGATGGGCGCCGATTGCGAGGATGTTCATAGGGGATTAAAGGAGATCGGGGGGTTTAGCCGAGCGAAAGCGAGCCGCCGGCCTTCTTGGGCGAAACAGGATGCCAGCTTGCCCGCGCCATGGCTACGTCTGACCGCTCAATCCTTGGTACTATCATCTCAGGTTTTCCAGCTCCCTTCATCCGATGACGTGCTTTTCGGCGAGGCGCCAAAGCTTTCCCTCATCGGCCCGTCCGGCCTTTTCCGCGCTCCCAGGCGCCATTCCCCAGATGCGCCGCTTCAAATCCGGCGATCGCACGGTCGGCGGTCGACATTCACCCGCGGCCTCGCCCTCGCGCGGCCAAGCGTAAGCCGCTCAGATGCTGGCATGGTTGCCTCGGTTCCTCGTGCGCGGACATGAGCAATCGCCGCGAACAGCGCCTGCGCCCGTTTGCGAACGCCGAGACGATAGTGCCAGAAAATGCGCGTTAAGGGGGAGCGGGGAGATTCGTGAGCTGGTTAAATGAATGAACGACCCATGAAAACCGCCCGTCTCCACCGTCTTTTCAATCCCCGCACCGGACGTTGCTTCGACGTGGCGATCGATCACGGCTTCTTCAACGAGGCTTCCTTCCTCGACGGCATCGAAAATCTGCCCGCTGCCGTTGAGGCGGTCGTGGATGCCGGTCCCGACGCGGTGCAATTGACGGTCGGCCAGGCGCCGCACCTGCAAAAAATCCCCCGGCGGCCCAAGCCCGCCCTGGTGCTGCGCACCGATGTCGCCAATGTCTACGGCACGCAGCTTCCCCGCGCACTGTTCTCGCGCATGATTGAGGAACCGGTCTTGCAGGCGGTGCGGCTGGACGCGGCGTGCGTCGTGGTGAATCTGTTCCGCATCCCCGACCAGCCCGAGGTGACCGACCAGTGCGTGCAGAACATCCTGCGCCTGAAAGTCGCCTGTGACCATTACGGCATGCCGCTGATGATCGAGCCGCTCGTCTTCCAGTCCAATGCGAAGGCAGGCGGCTATATGGTCGATGGCGATCCGCAAAAGATCATCCCGCTGGTCCGTCAAGCGGTCGAGCTCGGCGGCGACATCATCAAGGCAGACCCCACCGACGACGTTTCGATCTATCACCAGGTCATCGAGACCGCGGGCGGAATCCCTGTGCTCGTGCGCGGAGGGAGCAAGGCGACCGAAGAACAAATCCTCGCGCGGACCGGGGCGCTGATGGCGCAGGGCGCCGCGGGCATCGTCTATGGCCGCAACATCATCCAGCACCCGAAGCCGGCCGCGATCACCCGCGCGCTCATGGCCGTGGTCCATGACGGCGCCTCGGTCAGCGCGGCGATGAAATTCCTCGAATGAAATCCTCCTCTTCCTCCCTGGTGCGCGTTGGCGTGATCGGCGCCGGCCTGATGGGTCGCGAAGTGGCCAGCGCCTTCGGCCGCTGGTTCGCGCTGCTCGATTGTCCGGTGCGGCCGGAATTGACCGCGGTGGGCGATGTCAATGCCGCCGCACTCGATTGGTTCCGACAGGTGCCGGGCGTCCGCCATTTTGATTCCGATTACCGAACGCTCATCGCCCGTGAGGACGTCGATGTGGTGTACGTCGCCGTGCCGCATCACCTGCACGAGGAGATCTATCTCGACGTGCTGCGGGCCGGAAAGGACCTCTTCGCCGAAAAGCCCTTTGGCATCGATCTCGCGGCCGCGCGCCACGTTCGCGACGAGGCAAGGAAATTGGGCCGCTTCGTGCGCGTCTCGTCCGAGTTTCCGTTCCTGCCCGGCGCCCAGCGCGCCATCGCGGTCGCGCAATCGGGCAGCCTCGGCCGAGTCCTCGGCGCGCGCTGCGCCTTCCTGCACTCCAGCGATCTTGACCCGATGAAGCCGATCAACTGGAAGCGGCAGAACAAATCCTGCGGCGAGGCCGGGGTGATGAACGACCTCGGCCTGCATGTGGCCCACGTGCCGTTGCGCCTCGGCTGGCGTCCGACCCAGGTCTTTGCCGAACTGCAGCAAATTTATACCGAACGACCGGACGGACGCGGGGGCACCGCTCCCTGCGACACCTGGGACAACGCCACCCTCCATTGCATGGCACCGATCGCCGGTCAGGCCGCACCGTTGACGCTCGAGGTCCGCCGGCTTGCTCCCGGCGAGACCAATACGTGGATCATTGAAGTCCTGGGCACCGATCGGGGCGTCCGTTACTCCACGAAGGAACCCAAGACGCTCTGGCTCTTTCGACGCGAGCGGGAGCAGTGGTGGGAAAAGACGGATCTTGGATTCGGCACGCCTTTCCGGACCATTACCGGGGGAATTTTCGAGCCCGGTTTTCCCGACATCCTGCAGCAGATGTGGGCCGCGTTTCTCGCCGAACGCGCCGGGGAGCTCAACAATCGCTACGGATGCGCCACGCCCGACGAAGCGGTCGCCTCGCACGAGATCTGGCAGGCGGCGCTATCGTCTCACTCGGAAGGCCGGGTCTCGGTGATTCGCTGAATCATGCGTTCCGGCGTCATCGCGGGAGGAAATTGGATCGTGGATCGCGTCAAGACCATCGATCGATGGCCGAGCCAGGACGCCCTGGCGTCCATCGTCCGCGAGTCAGTCGGCAATGGCGGGTCTCCCTATAACGTGCTGGTCGATCTCGCGCGCCTCGGCGCCGATTTTCCGCTGGCCGGCGTGGGCTTGGTGGGAGACGACGAGGATGGACGTGCGATCGTCAGCAACTGCCGGGCGCACGGCATCGACCCGACCCAACTGCGGATCACCGCGAAGGCGCCCACGAGTTATACCGACGTGATGACGGCCGCGGACACTGGCCGGCGAACCTTCTTTCATCGCCGCGGAGCGAACTCGCATCTGGGCGAAGACCATTTCGACTTTACGCGCACCACGGCTCGAATCTTCCACCTGGGTTACCTGCTGCTGCTCGACCAACTCGATCGAATCGTCGACGGACGTCCGGCCGCCTGCAAAGTGCTGGAGCGGGCGAGATCGGCCGGCCTGCTCGCTTCGATCGATTGCGTCAGCGAGGACGGCGAGCGTTTCCAGAAGACCGTCGCCCCGGTGCTCCCTTATGTAGACATCCTTTTCGCGAATGACTTCGAGACGGAAAAACTGACCGGCATTTCCCTGCGCGTGGATGATCGAATCGGGGCAACGCAGGTCGCTCTGGCCGGGCGCAACCTGCTGCGTCGAGGGGTGCAGTCGTGGGCGATCGTCCATTTTCCCGAGGCGGTCTATGCCTGCAGCATCACCGGCGAAGAGGTCTGGCAGCCCAGCGTGCGCGTGGCCAGGGACGATATTGCCGGTGCCGCCGGGGCGGGCGATGCGCTCGCGGCGGCCGTGCTCATGGGCATCCACCAGGGATGGGCCATGGCGGACTGCCTGCGTCTCGGAGTCGCAGCTGCGGCAATGTCACTTTATCATCCGTCCTGCTCCGAGGGCGTGAAATCCGCGGGGGAGTGCCTGGCGTTGGCGCGTCGACTTGGCTACCAACCCGTGCCAGCGTAGGAGCCGGAATGCCTTCCCCGACAGCCACCGACTCGTCCTTCAAATCCATGCCGATATCGAAAATTACCCTCATTGGTTCCGGAACGATGGGAGCCAATATCGCCCTGCACTTCGCCGCACACGGGCAGGCAGTCAGCCTCCACGATTCAAACGCGGCGCAGCTGGAAAAGGCCCTCCGCGTCGTGCGTCAAAACGCGGCGTTGTTGAGCGAACATGGTTTGATCACCGAGGCGGTTGACACCGTGGTCGCCCGGATCCGGCTTGAACCCGAATTCGAGTCCGCGGCAGCCGGGGCGGATCTCGTGATCGAGGCGGTCCCGGAAAAGATGCAGCTCAAGCAGCGACTCTTCATGCAGCTCGATCGGGTGTGCGGGCCTCAAGCCATCCTCGCGAGCAATTCGTCCACCTTCGTGCCCTCCAGCATGGCTGTCGGATTTGTGAGCACCGAGCGCAAAGCGCGATTCCTCGTGATGCATTTCTGGAATCCGGCCCACCTCATGCCGTTGGTGGAAATCGTGCCTCATCCTGACGCATCTCCCCCGGTGGTGGATTCGGTCATGGCGTTGTTGGTCCGATGCGGGAAACGCCCGGTTGTCGTCCGAAAGGAAATCGCGGGGTTCATCGGCAACCGGCTCGCCTTTGCGCTGCAGCGGGAAGCGATGGATCTCGTGGCGAAAGGCGTCGCCTCGCCGGAAGACATCGACACGGTGGCGAAAAACAGTTTTGGCCGGAGAATTCCCATCACGGGAATCTTCGGCACGGCGGACCTCGGCGGGCTCGATGTCTACCTCGAGGTTTGCCGCTCTCTTTTCCCCGACCTTTGCTCGGATCGCACTCCACCCGCCGCTCTCGGCAATCTCGTCCGCCACGGAAGACTCGGAATCAAATCCGGGGAGGGGTGGAATCGCTACACGGAGGCCCAAATCGCTCTGCTCAATGAATCGTTGACCCGCGAGTTGGTCCATCAGTTGCACCGCGCCCGGCGCGATGAAAAAGCGGAAGCGCCCCAGGAATAGCCAGGCCGGTTCCTCCAAACGGGGGCCCGTCCTCACCTGCCTTGCGACGCGCCGGGCCGCGCCTCCACCGCGCAGAGCGCGCCGAGTTCGTCCGCCGTCAGCGAATCACTCGTGAGATAGACCGGTGAAGTATCGAGCAGGATGCGCGTGCCCGGCACCGCGTTACCCATTGCGTCGAGCGCCCTCACGTCACGGGGAATCACAACCTCCCACCGGCGCACCTTCGCCACCGCCTCCGTGGCCCAGACCGGCATGACCGAACGCTTCCCGCACTGGAAAGCATAGCCGAGAATTCCCTTCGTGGAGGTGCCTGGGTTGGTCTTTCCAACGGCGAGTTCCCGACGGAATTCGCAATGCGCGCCCAGGAGCCGAGCCAGGACCGCCTGCGCCACGAAGAGCTTTCGGGGTTCACCGTTTTCCGTCAGCAGCGCGCACTCCAGCGACTGCACAAGGCTATTGGGTTCGCCGGTCACACCGCTGTGGTAGAAAATCTTCTCCACCCCGTGGGCGAGCAGGATGAGATTATATCGAACCGCCCAGTCGGCGCATTGCCGCTCGTCGCGAAGGAGCAGGTTGGTCGCCCAGGATTCGGAGGGAGGCGACCACGGTTCCCAAGGCAATTGATCGATCCCATAATAAGAGTACTCCGTCAGCCAGATCGGCTTCCGGCCGTGAGGCGTCTTCATCAATTCGGAAAGACGTTCCATGTCGCCGATGAAGGACTCCGGTGGCAGGAAGGTGCCATAATTGTGGATGTTGAAAACATCGACGAAATCCAGTCCGCCTTGGTCGACAAATTCCTGGGCAAAATGCCAAGGCTGGGCCGCGAAGCCGCCGATGACCCGGCCTTCCGGATCGGCGGCCTTGATCACGGGATAGGCCTGCTTGAGCAGCTTGATATAATCGGACGGGACGTAGTTCGCACCTTCCTTGTTGAAATCCCGCTGCGGCAGACAGAAGCCGGTCCAAATCGGCTCGTTGAGAAACTCCCAAACATGCACGCGGCCGCGGTTGTGCTCAACCGCCTTGCGGACGAAATCAAGGAGGAGTTTCGAATCCTTCGGCAAATAGCTCATCCGCTCCCAAAGATGAGCCGGCACCGAATCGGGCGCTGTCGACCCCCAGTCCGCGGAAGGCAATGGCGGCGTCAGGCAAACAATATTAAAACCCATTTCCTCCAGCCGGCTTAACTGGATATCAGAAGCCGCAAAGGAGAGGTGGCCCGGTTCCGGTTCAAGCAATCCCCAGTTCAGGGACCAGTCGCGCGACCATCCGATGCCGGCCTTCTGAATCGTCCGGCAGAGTTCAGCGCTCGGCGGGGCGTGATTGATGCCGAAAATGGAATCGCGCGAGGAATAGGGTTCGAGCGACGCCAAACGAAGTTCCTCCCGGTGGGCGGCGCCGCCGACCGACCAGTCGATGGTGACGGTAAAGATCCCTTTTCCCAAGGATCCGAGCGCCCAGGATTGCTGCGTCGCGGAGGCGGCCGGAACATCGAGCGTGAATTCGGGCTCGCCCACGACTTTTCCAAAATAGTCCCGGATGCTGGCGTGGAATTTTATCCGGCCGGCCTGCGCCCCCGCGTTCGAAGCCATGACCTGAACGGCCATCGCGTCACTCGAACTGAAAATATGATCGCGCGAGCCGGCATCAAAACCCACTTCCACCACCTCGTGCGGAGCATTTGCCGTAGGCTGGTCGCCCGCCTCGAATTGGACCGAATCCAGCCATGCCTTCGCCGGAGTTCCAGGGGACGCCGTAATGTCGGGGCCGACCGCGATGCACGCCTGGGCCGATTGGGCCTTCACGGAAAAAGAATAGCGCTCCCATTCCTGCGACAACTTCACCTTCTTTACCGCAGGCGGAAGTTCCGCGCTGCGCGGATCACCGGCCTGACGAACCTGCAGGGTTGCGTCGACCCCCGCCCGGTCCGCCTTCATATAGGCCGATAGTGTATAAGTCTGTCCGGGAACCGTATCGAGCCACCCTTTGTTTGCGGCCAGGAGAGAATTTTGGACGGTCCTGGCCGTGGGCCAGCCGTCGGCAAAGGTTTCCGGAGATTTTCCCGGCCCCAACTCGATCTTCAGGCTCCTCTTTCCGTCGCGGGAAGCATCCGTCGACGTTTCCCCATAAATGCCGACGAGGCCTCCGCCCCATCCCGTTCTGGTGCCCAAAGTCGTCCACCCCGAGGTCCCCAGTTCGAACGAGCCGTTCGGCAGGAGATTTTTCCCTCCTCCCGGCATGACACGGGGATTGTAATGCACCGGCCGTGGAGACGCGCAGACAATCGAAACGTCCGCGACGGACAAGGTGCCGTACTCACCGAGCGTGAACTGCAGCGAGGTGGACCCGGGGGCCTTGTTCAACCACCACTGAAAATTGAAGGAGTGGAACTTCCATTCCGGCGTTGCATAGAGCGCCTCGGAAAGCGCGGTGTAGTCTTGGCCCGAGCGGTCCGCCAGTGTCACGCGCACCGTCCGACCGTGGAGGTCATTTCCCCGGATCCAAAAGGAAAGGATGTAGGGATCGCTTACGTTCAGGGCGATTCCCTCTTGTTCGAAACCCACCACCGGCGCGGCCAAGGGATCCGCCGGCGTCCCCGGCCGAGCCCGCACCGGATAGTCCAGACTGAGCGCCAAGGTTTCCTCCGGTCCCCGTCCCCGGGATAACGCGGCCATGCCTTCTCCTGGAGCGGAGGGTATCAGCCTCCACTTTCCGATTCCGCCCTCGCGCTCTTCGAGCGCACCATTGTCGACCAGGTTCCGATAATGGGTCTCCGCCAAGGCGTTCACCCCGATTCCGAGGCTCACCGCCAACGACAGCGCTTGGTACACCTTGGCGAGACGATAACGTGAACTCACACCCTGAGGATACTCTCTCCCTCCAGACACCAGCTACGCCTAATCTCTCAAAGAGTGGTACTAAGGTCCCACCACGGCGTTTCGCTCCCCGCCATCAGGCTCTGTCTCAGCCCCGGGCCGAACACCTTTATCGGCCGCGTTGCCCGGGATGAAGCAGCTCAACCGGGGGCCGCATCCTCAATCTCGTTTCCGCCCACGGGCCATCGCCGGCAATTCCTGCAACGCTTCAGCCGACCTATTTTTTCCGGTCGAAAAACGCCTGGATGCGTTGCTTGCACTCCGCTCCGGGAGTGACGGCGGCAAATCCGCGGGCCTCAATGACCAGCGCCGCCTTTTCGTCCAGGCCGACGCCCTGCTCCACCACGTTGACTGCCTCGAGCACCGCCGCGGATCCTCCCTCGGGCCGATCGCGAACCTGCCGACGCATCTCCGCAAAAAATCCAGCCGGAACCGGCGGCGGAGTTGACCGCTTCGGTTTTCCTTTTCCGGCCAGCGTGAGGGCGGCACCCTTCGCGCGGAGCCTGAGTTCGGTCGCGGGAACCACGGCATCCACCATCCCCGCGGTGAGTGCATCGGCGGCGGGAACGAGACGAGCGTTCACAATGTGCGCCAACGCTGTTTCCACTCCGATCAGGCGGGGAAGGCGGACGCAGCCTCCCCATCCCGGAATTGTACCGAGACCCGTTTCGGGCAGCCCGATCCGCGTTTCCGGAGCGTCGCTCGCCATCCGCCAATGACAGGCGAGCGCGAGTTCATAGCCGCCTCCCGCACACGCGCCGTGAATGGCGCAGACGACAGGAAAGGAAAGATCCGCGATTCGTTGCAGCATCGCCTGGCCATCGCGCGCAAATGCCTCCGCGCTTCCGGCATCGGACAATTGCGCCAGCGCACGCAGATCGGCACCCGCGATGAAGACCTTCGGCTTCCCGCTCATGATCACGAGGGCTCTCGGCCCCGCGCTCTCCGCCTTCGCCAACGCGTCCACGAACGTCCGTCGGGTGGCTTCGTTGAAAACATTGGCTCCGGAACCGGGGTCTTCAAATTTCAGCCAGCCGACGCCGTCATCATCGATCGAGCAAATCACGGTGCGTGCCGCCGCTGGAACGGGATCGGATCCTCCCGGTGCATCGCGCTTGCGCAGCTCCACGCGCTGGATCTTTCCCGTCGGAGTCATCGGGAGGGACGCCACGAATTCGATTTCCCGCGGATACTGGTAAAGTGCGAGGCGTTCGCGAACGTGGTTCTGGATGTTCTCGACCAGGGCGGCGGACTGCGCGGAGCCCGGCTGCAGAATGATGAAGGCTTTGATGATCATCCCGCGTGCGGCATCGGGTTTCCCCACGACGGCGGCGTTGGCCACCGCCGGATGACGCAGCAGGCAACTCTCGATATCGGCCGGCCCGATGCGGTATCCGGCGCTTTTGATCACGTCGTCGGTGCGACCTTGGTACCAGATGTAACCGTCCTCATCCATTCGCCCCTGATCTCCGGTCAGCGCCCAGTCCCCCGTGAACTTTGCCGCAGTCGCCTCCGGATTCCGCCAGTACTCCAGAAACATCACGGGATCGTCGCCGCGACGGACCGCGATTTCGCCGAGCGCGCCCCGGGGAGCCTCGAGGCCCGAGGCATCGATGATGACGACATCATGGCCGGGATAGGGTCGTCCAATCGAGCCCGGCTTCACGGGCCACGCCGCCTGGCAGTTGCCCACGACATAGTTCGCTTCCGTCTGGCCAAACATCTCGTTGATCGTGACGTGCAAATGCTGGTGCGCCCACTCCATCAGCGGCACTCCGACCGATTCGCCGGCGCTCATCAGGGTCCGAAGCTTCAGGTCGTATTTGGCCGCAGGGTCCGGCACCTCCTTCATCATCACCTTCAGGGCCGTGGGAAAGATGAAGGCATTTCGCACCGCGTATTTTTCGAGGAGGTAGAACGCTTTTCCGGCGTCGAAACGCCCGCGATAACCCAGCAGCGGCTGGCCGAAGGTCCACGCCGGAAGCAGCGCGTCCATCAGTCCGCCGGTCCAGGCCCAATCCGCCGGGGACCAAAACATGTCTCCCGGCTGGGGGTAGAAATCGTGGGAATGCACAAACCCCGGGAGATTTCCCAACAGGGTTCGATGGGCGAGCAGCGCGCCCTTGGCCGCGCCCGTGGTGCCGCTGGTGTAGAGAATAAACGCGGGATCGTCGGCGAGGGTCTCATGCGGCGAAAAATGGTCTTTGCCTCCGGCGATCAGGCTTTCCCATGAGAGCACGCCGGATTCGCGGGCGCCTCCCGTACTGATGACATGCTTCAGCTGGGGCAGGTGATCGCGGATCTGCCATAACCGGGGGAGCGTGGTCGGCTCGACAATCGCCACGCACTCTCCCGCGTTCTCCAACCGGTATTCGAGAGCGTCGATCCCGAACAGGTGCGACAACGGCACGACGATCGCTCCCATCTGCAGGATCGCCATGTAAGCGATGGCGGTCTCCGGTCGCTGCGGAAGCATGATGGCCACGCGATCACGGGCCTTGACGCCGAGCGCCGCGAGAGCGTTGGAAAGCCGGTTGGCCTGCTGCTGGATGTCCCGGAAAGTATACGCCGCGGTTTCCCCGCCCTCGTCCTCCCACCGCAGCGCGAGTCGGTTCTGATCCTTCGCCCAGCGCCCGCAACAGGCCTCCGCAATATTGAATCGAACAGGTACGTCCCACCTGAATCCCCGCCGGATTTCGTCGTATCGATTCATGGAGGATCCGGTGAGCGGTTAAATGCCTGGCTAAAAGATTTCGCTGCCGACAGAGGCGACAAGAGCAGCCCTCCACGTTGGCCACAATGCTCGCGTCTGGCCGACCGTGCCTAATTTTTCGCGGTCGGAGGCGAGTCCGGATGGTTCAATGCGAGATAGGCGCGGAGTTTCCCGATCTTCGCGGTGGTGACCGAAATGAAATCGGTGATCTCCCGGGAAGTTAAGCTGGTCCGGGTATAGCACGGTTCCATTTTGGAAAAACCCTCGAGGAGCTGACGAAAATCCTCCTGCACACCGATATCCTCCCTGACCAAAGCCCCGTGACGCCGGCGTTTTTCCTGGGCCGCAGTTTCGTCGCCGGCGGCGCGCGCTTTTTCCATCTCCGTCAGCAGTCCATAGGCGCGGAGAATATTGCATCTCTGGCGGCACAGGGCGTCGACCAATGCGATGGGGGCGTAATTCAGCTCCGCGTATTCGCGGCAGGTCGGACGTTTCTGTTTCCCGCGATAGTTAAACCGTCCGACGAGCTCCTGGTCACTCGCAGCGGCCACGGCGGCTTTCGCCTTCCCGGCCGCTGTCGCGAGATGCTGGTTCATCGTGTTCATGCGCTCGAGGAACGCAGGCGACTTGTGCTCGCCGTACCCTCCCGCGAGCCAGGGTTCCACGTCCGAGAAGACCTTGATGACGGAGTCGTAGTACTGGACCACGTCCGGGAGAATGGGCGGCGGAAGGCCGCCGATCGCCGTGCCCATCTTGACGTGAAACTGGCTTCCCTCGAGCGGGAACGGCCCGCGGCGCACCGCGTTCCAGACGTCAAACGCCTTCCTCATCTCGCCCCAGGCGTCGTACATGAGGATCCCGGCCCGTTCGCCAAACTGGAGCCGGGCCAATTTCGGGAGGTACACCTCGGGGTCCTGATCCGGATTCCACTGGAATTCCTGCGTCACGAGGGCGTTGATCGAGTTGTGCTCCGGGACCATCCCGTAAATCTCCGTGAGGGACTTTGCGCCCCACTGCCGGTATCGCTTGATCGCGGCGCTCACATGGAAGGGAAATGGCAGGCTCTTTGGGATCACCTCCAGGTTGTTGAATTCGGCCGCGATCGAAAACGGAATCGACCGCTCCGCGCAGATTTGCTGCGAGACGACGCAGGTCGAATCGCGCTCCGCATCGGTGGGAACCATGATGGTGCGATCAGACCCGGTCCACGAAGCGAGCAGGCTCCCATAGCCCTGCGCGGCGCGAATCATCTTGTCGAAGCGATCGCCGTGATAGTGCACCGCGCCCCAGAATCTGAAGTCGAAAGTCGCGCTCTCCTCGCGGGCGGCGGCGGCGAGCAAGGTCACCAGCTTGGCCTGCGTTTCCCAGGGATTGAATTCTTCGGGGGGAGAATCCGGACAGGCCGCGCGGCAACGTTCGCACAACGCGGGGGTGCAGAGCCAGGCGCTGACGTCCATGTTATAGAGCTGCACGCCCTTCACGTCCGGATATTCGCGCACGAATTTCCGCATCATGCCGCGGAGGTTTTCCTGCACGATCGGGCTGTTCACGCACAGCGTGCGGTCGATGCCCTCCTTGTCTCCGCCCCATGGACGCTTCACGGTTCCCAGCGCCTCGTCCGGATATTTTTCCAGGGCGGCCGTGATCTTCGGCAAGGCGGGCTCGTTCAGGAAAATGTACTGGTCGATCCCGTATTTCTGGCAGATCGCGGACATGGCCTTGACCCGGCGCTGAAAGTCGGCGCGCGGCGGCTTTTGAAAGGGGAATACGTCGCTCGTAACAAAGTCCGCAAGGTTTCCGCCGATTCCCTGGTCAGTCAGCTGGTTCACACCCAGCCGCGAAAGGTACGCCGCCTTTTCCTCGGGGAAGTCCTCCATCAAATCCGGGTTGAAGAAGATATCGGTGAAGTACAGGCCGCTGCCCCGCTTCCGAAAATAAGGGACTTTTTTCAGGTCGAGTTTTTCCGCTCCGCCCGCCTCGACGAATTCCTCGAAGGCATAAACCCCGTAGAGCACCCCGCGGGGATTCGCGCCCGCGATCACGATGTCGCCGCCGATCCGTTTCACCTGGAATCCGTCGTCCTCGCCGGAGACGTCGCGGATCGTCAGCTTCCCGGCGTCGCCCCAACGCTTGATGTCCTTCAGATTCAGGTCCCGTCCGAGAAAAAAGCGTCCGGAGCCGCGGGCCTGAGATTCCTGGACAATCCGGGCGTTCACACCCCGCTGGCCGAGAAATTTCCGCAGCTCCCCGGCCGCGGTTTTTTCGACCACCGCCGGATTTTCTCCCACGACAATTTCGCTCTCCCGGTCCACGCCGAGCCCGGCCAGGCCCGCCCGAACGGGATCCGGTTCGCCGGCCCGCGCGACGGCAGGATTCAGCAGCGGCAAAACGCACAAGGAGATGAACGCTCGCTTCATCGTTTGGCGGACAATCGCGCCGCGGTTTCTCATCCGGACGGCGAAAGGGGAAAAGTCGGATGGCATGTCTTTTGGAATTCGCACCCGGGGTGCCAATCGGAACAAGCAGCGCACGCCCGGCCCAAGGCAGCGCGCAACAAGGTTAGGTCTGGGGAAAGCTCGGGCCCGAGCATGCCACTTTCCCTGCGGCATTACTACGCCTGCCTGCTCAAACTCCGGCACTATCATCTCAGTCGGCGCGAGGGCGCCGTGCGGCGATCTTCAGGGAACGGACATCGCGACCTCGAACGAGGCGTCCGTTTTTGCCCGAACTTCCTCAACCGTTACCCCGGGATGCAGTTCCCTGAGCACCAGGCCGCCGGCCGGTTTCACCTCGAAGACGCAGAGATCGGTGATGATGAGGCTGACCACGCCGCGCCCCGTGAGGGGGAGCGTGCATTTTTTCAGCACCTTGGGACTCCCATCCTTCGCGCAATGCTCCATGACCGCAACCACCCGCCGCACGCCGGCCACGAGGTCCATGGCGCCGCCCGGCCCCTTCACCATCTTGCCCGGGACCATCCAGTTCGCGATGTCGCCGGTTTCGGACACCTCGAGCGCCCCCAGGATCGAAAGATCGATGTGCCCGCCGCGGATCATTGCGAACGAGTCCGCGCTCG
>JAQGON010000140.1 GCA_028293565.1 Verrucomicrobiota bacterium
GCGAATAGGCGCGCAGGTAGTTGAATCCCTCGGCGGTGTCGCTGTTGCCGTAGTCCCCCGCCCACGCCGCGCCCACCGTGAATTTATGGTAACGCAGCATGTCCATCACGCCCACCTGCGGGAAGGCGACCGCCGCCAGATCCGGACGCTGGTTCAGCACCGCCCCGACCAGCAACCCGCCGTTGGAGCGGCCCTGGACCACCAGCCGCTCGTGGCTCGTGTACTTTCGCGCGACGAGCCAGTCGGCCGCGGCGATGTAGTCGTCGAACACGTTTTGTTTGCCGGCCTTCGTGCCCGCGAGATGCCACGCCTCGCCATACTCGCCGCCGCCGCGCAGATTCGCCACGGCGTAAATCCCGCCCAGCTCCAGCCAGACCAGCGGCGGGACCGAAAACGCCGGATGCAGCGAAATATTGAAGCCGCCGTAGGCGTAAAGCCAGGTGGGCGTCTTCCCGTCGGGGACGAGACCCTTGCGGTGCGTCAGGAACATCGGGAATTTCGTCCCGTCCTTCGACGTCACCCACACCTGCTCCGTCTCGTACGGTCTCGTGTCGAACGCCACTTTCGCCTCCTGAAACTCCTCGCCCGCCCCGGTGTCCAGGTCGTGGCGGATGATCGTGGGCGGCGAAAGAAACGACGAAAAACTGTAGAATAATTCGGGATCCGAGCCGCGCCCGCTCACGCCCGCGATGCTGCCGATGCCAGGCAGCGGGATTTCGCCGAGCGCCTTTCCGTCCGCGCCGAAGACAGAGATCCGGCTTTTCACGTCGTGCATGTACGTCGTGACAAACCGGTGCCCGACATGGACGACCGAATCGATGTTGTCCTCGGACTCCGGCACCAGCGTGCGCCACGACGGGGCCGCCGGTGTCTTCAGGTCGATCGCGATCACTTTTCCGCGCGGCGCGCCAAGGTTGGTCTCGAGGAAGAGCGTGTCGGCGTCGTTTCCAATCACGCTGTAATTCGCGTCGAAGCGGTCCAGCAGTTTCACGATTGGACCATCCAGCTTCGGATGCGCCGGGTCGACGAGGTCGCGATAGTACAGCGCGTTTTGCGTGAGCCCGTTCTGGCGAACGTAGATGAAGAGATACCGCCCGTCGTCGCTAACGTCGGCGCTGGCCATCCGCTCCGGATATTCCGTCTGCTCGAACACGAGGGCATCCTCGCCCTGGGTCGTGCCGAGCCGGTGGTAATAGATTTTCCCGTTGAGCAGCTTGCCGAAAAGCTTGTCGCCCTTGGCCACCTCGGGATAGCGCCCGTAGAAGAATCCCTGGCTGTCGTTCGTCCAGCTGAGATTGGAAAACTTCACCCACTGGATCCGGTCGGGCCGGTCCTTTCCGGTCGCGATGTCGCGGACGAAGAATTCCTCCCAGTCGGAGCCGGCCGCCTTGACCGCATAACCGAGCCACCGGCCGTCGTCCGACGCCGACGTCACCCCGAGCGCCACGGTGCCTTCCTTCGACAGTGTGTTGGGATCGATCAGAATCCGCGGCGGGGCCGTCAGCGTATCCTGCACATAGAGCACCGGCTGGTTCTGGAGCCCGTCATTCCGGCTGAAGAAATAATGCCCGCCCCGTTTCTCGGGCAGCCCGTAGCGCGGATAATTCCAGAGGGCCGTGAGCCGGGCGCGGATCGCGTCGCGCTCGGGCATCTGCGCGAGCGCACTGTCCGTCAGGGCGCGTTCGGCCGAGATCCAGGCCTGCGTCTCGGGCGAATCGATGCCCTCCATCCAGCGGTAGGGATCGGCAACCTGCGTGCCGTGATAATCGTCCACCACGGTGCCGCGGATCGCCGCGGGATAGGTCCATTTCGCCGGACCGGCAAACAGGGGAACCGCCAGCGCGGCCAGGACAAGGAGGGTCGTTTTTCGCATGCGTGTGACCGTGCGAATCGGACGCCAGCTGGCAAGCCCGGGGCGACGCTGGAATTTGAACCGAAGATCAGGCAGAGTCCTCCGCTGATCGAAGCCGGATTTACCAACCGAACCCTGATTTCGCCGGCAACCCCGACGCCGATGACGGACAGCCCTTCGTTCCCTTGGTTATCTTCTGTTCAAAACAGATCGAACTCCGTTTTAGTGGCGGCATGGATGGCTCCTCTTCCGCTGAACGTCTCGCGCGCCAGGTCGAATTCATCGTCGAGGTCGACAAACTGAAGGAGGTGTTCCGGCAGACGGTCAACACGCGCAGCCGCCGGCCGGAGAACGATGCCGAGCACTCCTGGCATCTTTGCCTCTGTGTGCTGGTCCTCGCCGAGCACGCGAACCATGCGGCGCTCGACGTGCTGCGCGTGCTGAAAATGGTGATCATCCACGATCTCGTGGAGATCGATGCCGGGGACACCTTCGCCTACGACACGGCCGCGATGGCGGACCAGCACGAGCGCGAGGCGCGCGCCGCCGACCGGATCTTCGGGCTGCTTCCCGCCGGCCAGACCCAGGAGTTTCGCGCGTTGTGGGATGAATTCGAGGAGAGGAAAACGCCGGAGGCCAGGTTCGCCGCGGCCGTGGACCGTTTTCAACCCATGCTGCTCAACTGCCGGACGGAAGGCTCCGCGTGGAGCCGCCACGGCGTGACGCAGGATCGCGTCGTGGCCCGCAACCGCCACATCGCCGAAGGCTGCGCCGAACTCTGGCGCTACGCCGAAGCCATGGTCCAGGAATCCGTCGACGCCGGCCACCTGAAGCCGCGATAACTGATTGTTTTCACCGCAAAGGGCGCGAAGCCCGATCCCGGAGGAATTGATCCGAACCTTCGCGTGCTTTGCGCCCTTTGCGGTGAAACCCGCGTCAGCTCAAATCGCGCAGGCTGCCGAACTCCGGGTCGAACAGCCGCCGGTAGGTGTGCACGATCATTCCGTCCGTGAGTCCGGCGAGATAATCACAGATCTGCCGCGCCTTGTCGGCGGGCGTCTTCTCCGCGTTGATCAGCTTGCCCACCCGCGCCGGCAGGATGTGGATGACGCGCGGGCCCGTCTCGACGTAGTTGGACCAGCATGAATTCCAGAGGTCGAAAAGGATCCGGCGCGCCTTGTGCTCGATCTGCTGGAGCTGCGGACTCTCGAAAATAATGTCGTTGGCCATCTTCTTGAAGAAGTGCGCCTCGCGCTCCGCCTCCGGGGTCACCACGAGCTCGAAACGGTAGCGGTTCGTCTTCGCGACCATGAAATTGTCGCGCTCCCGCAGGCGGCAGGCGGTGATGAAGCCGCCGATTTTCGTCGAGAAGACACTCTCGAGCCGGTCGCTGCGGATCGCGTCGAACAGCGCGTCGAGCAGCTTCTGCTGCGGCGCGTCGATTGTCTCGCCCGCGGCCCAGCCCTCGATCTTGTCCTGCGTGAGGAACCCGGCCTTCACGCCGTCGACGATGTCATTGAGCGAGTACGCCGCGTCGTCCGCCCAGTCCATGATCTGGCATTCGACGCTCTTGAACGCATTCAGCGCCTCGCCCGCCAGCAGCTCGCGCGGCAGCTTCGCGGCGCCGAGCACAAAGGTGCGCTCCACCTCCTGCGCGTCGTACAGAAAATGATTCTGCGGGACGCCGGAAAACTCGCGGAACAGCTTCTTGTACTTCAGCACGCCGTCGAGCAGCGCGCGCGTCGGCTGCATCCCGCGCACGGCGGTCTCGTTCTGGTAAATCGTGCCGGTCAGCAGGCGGAGCGTCTGCGCGTTGCCCTCAAACCCGCCCCAGCGCGCCATCAGCTCCTGCAGCGTGCGCTCGCCCGAATGGCCAAACGGCGGATGCCCGAGATCGTGCGAGAGGCACACCGCCTCGACAAGGTCGCTGTCGATGAAGAAATCCGCTTTCAGGATTCCGCCCCGCGAGCGCAGGTACTGGCAGATCGAGCGGCCGATCTGCGCCACCTCCATCGAGTGCGTCAGCCGCGTGCGGTAGAAATCGTATTCCCCCGACAGAAAAACCTGGGTCTTCGACTGCAGCTTCCGGAAGGCGTGCGCATGGATGATCCGGTCGCGGTCGACCTGGAACGGGGTGCGGTAATCCGGCTTTCGCGCCGCGCCGAAGGTCTCGACGTCGAACGCGTGGTAGAAGCGGTTCTGCATGGGAATCGCTTCGACACGAAAGCCAACGGAGACACGATGCAAACCCATATGCAGCGCCCCGCCCGCAGCACGTTCGCCACGCCGCTCGGCCGCTGCGCGATCTCGTGGGAGGGGGCGGCGATCACGCGCTTCGAACTTCCCGACGCCGCGGCGCGCGCCGACGACGCGGAGGCGCCGCCGGAATTCGTCGCGGAGATCATCCGCCGCGTCGGCCGCCATCTCGTCGGCGGCCGCGAGGATTTTTCGGACCTCCCCTACGATTTCCGGCGCGCGCCGGACTTTGCGCGCGAGGTGTACCGCGCCACGCTCGCCGTGAAGCCGGGACGCACCGCCAGCTACGGCGCGATCGCGGCGGCGATCGGACAACCGGCGGCCGCCAGCCGCGCGGTCGGCGCCGCGCTCGGGTCGAATCCGTGGCCGCTGCTCGTCCCCTGCCACCGGATCGTGGCCGCCGACGGACGCATGACCGGTTTTTCCGGTCCCGGAGGCATCAAGACGAAGCTGCGCCTGCTCGCCCTGGAAGGCTCGGAACTGTTTGCGGAGTAGGCCGGGCACCGCACATTTGCGGCCTACTCAAAATTGCCATGCCTGCCTCCACCATGCGCGCCATTGCGAAACTCACGCCCGGTCCCGGGCTCCAGATGACGGACGTGCCCGTCCCAAGCCCCGGGATCAACGACGTGCTGATCAGGATCCGGAAAACCTCCATCTGCGGCACGGACATCCACATTTATAACTGGGACGACTGGGCTCAAAAAACGATCAAGACCCCGATGGTCGTCGGCCACGAGTTCGTCGGAGTCATCGAGGAAGTCGGCAGCAACGTCGTGGGGTTTTCCAAGGGCGACCTGGTCGATGGCGAGGGCCACATCGTCTGCGGCATCTGCCGGAACTGCCTCGCCGGACGCCGGCACCTTTGCAAGGACACCAGGGGCGTCGGCGTCAACCGCCAGGGCGCGTTCGCCGAATACCTCTGCATTCCCGCCAGCAACGCCGTGCACGTCGACCCCGCGATCCCGCTCGATGTCCTCTCGTGCTTCGACCCGCTGGGCAACGCCACGCACACGGCGTTCCAGTACGACCTGGTGGGTGAGGATGTGCTCGTCACCGGCGCCGGTCCGATCGGCTGCATGGCCGTCGCGATCGCCCGGCATGCCGGCGCGCGGAAGATCGTCGTCACCGACGTGAACCCGGACCGCCTCGCCCTCGCCAAAAAAATGGGCGCCACGCGGACGGTCGACGTCTCGAGGGAAAAGCTCCCTGACGTGCAGCGCGAGATCGGCATGAAGGAGGGTTTCGACATCGGTCTCGAGATGTCGGGAAACCCGCGCGCGCTGAACGACATGATCGACAACATGTCGCACGGCGGCCGGATCGCGCTCCTCGGGATCATGCCCGGCGCGGCCGCGGTCGACTGGAACAAGGTCGTCTTCAACATGCTCACGATCCGCGGAATTTACGGCCGCGAGATGTATGAAACGTGGTACAAGATGACGGCGATGATCCAGAGCGGCCTGGATATTTCGCCGGTGATCACGCACCGTTTTCCGCACACGGAATTCCAGCAGGCCTTCGACCTGATGCGCTCCGGGAAGAGCGGGAAGATCGTGCTGACCTGGAGCTGAGGCGCCCGCGCGAAGGACGCTGGCCGCTTGAGCAGCGCGCTCGACGGGCGGATCTCCGGCTCCCAGCGTTGGGCGGCCCGCTTCCAATGGGTCCGCCGCCGGCATTCGAGGTTGAAAATTGGAAGCGGGATGTCCGAAGTTCGATTTCGCCCGGTCCCCTTTCGGCCCGTTCACGCCCCATGACTCCAGCCTATCTCTCCCACCTTCAGAAAACCCTCGCCGACATTGAGTCCGCCGGCCTCTTCAAGCGCGAGCGGGTGATCACCACGCCGCAGAGCGCGCACATCACGGTGGAAGCGGCAGCCGGCGGAGGGCGGCCGGTGCTCAATTTCTGCGCGAACAATTACCTCGGGCTGGCGGACAATCCGGAGATCATCCGGTCGGCGCACGCGACGCTCGACCGCTGGGGCTACGGGCTCGCCTCGGTCCGCTTCATCTGCGGCACGCAGCAGATCCACAAGGATCTCGAAGCGAAGCTCAGCGCGTTTCTCGGCACCGACGACTCGATCCTCTACGGCTCGTGCTTCGACGCCAACGGCGGCGTGTTCGAAACGCTGCTGTCGGCGGAGGACGCCGTGATCAGCGACGAACTGAACCACGCGTCGATCATCGACGGCATCCGGCTCTGCAAGGCGCAGCGCCATCGTTACAAGAACAACGACATGGCCGACCTCGAGGCCAAGCTGAAGGACGCCGACGCGGCGAAGGCCCGCTTCAAGCTGATCGCCACGGACGGCGTCTTCTCGATGGATGGCTACATTGCGAACATGAAGGCGATCTGTGACCTCGCCGACCGCTATGGGGCGCTCGTGATGATGGACGACAGCCACGCCGTGGGTTTCATGGGCCGGACCGGCCGGGGCACGCACGAGCACTGCGGCGTCATGGGGCGCGTCGACCTCATCACCGGCACGCTCGGCAAGGCGCTCGGCGGCGCGAGCGGCGGATATGTCAGCGCGCGCCGCGAAATCGTCGACCTGCTGCGGCAGCGCTCGCGGCCCTACCTTTTTTCCAACACGCTCGCGCCGGTGATCGCGGCCGCCTCGATCACGACGCTCGACCTGATCACGCGCTCGACCGCCCTCCGCGACCAGCTCGAGGCCAACACCCGCTATTTCCGCGAGGGCCTGACCAGGGCCGGACTCTCGATCCGGCCGGGAACGCATCCGATCGTGCCCGTGATGCTCGGCGACGCGGCGCTGTCCCAGCGTTTTGCGGCGCGCATGCTGGAAAAGGGAATCTACGTCATCGGGTTTTTCCATCCGGTGGTTCCGCCGGGAGCCGCGCGGATCCGCACGCAGGTGAGCGCGGCGCATTCGCGCGCGGATCTCGATGCCGCAATCGGCGCTTTCGCCGAGACGAAAAAGGAGCTAGGACTCTGACATGCCGCCCGTGCTCACGCTGCTTCCCGCCCCGCTCCGCCGCCAGCTCGAACGCCTCGCCCGGAGCGCGGCGAAGAGATCGTATTCGCCCTACTCGGGATTCCGTGTCGGCGCGGCCGTCCTCGGCGGTTCCGGAAAGATCCACGCCGGCGCGAACGTCGAGAACGCGTCCTACGGCCTGTGCAACTGCGCCGAGCGCACCGCGATCTTCAGCGCGATCGCGGCCGGCGAGACGAGCATCGCGGCCGTCGTCGTTTATACCCCGACGGCCAAGGCGAGTTCCCCCTGCGGCGCGTGCCGCCAGGTGATCAATGAATTCGGACCCGGCGCCCTGGTCATCAGCATCTGCAACACCCAGGACCGGCTGGAGGCGCCGCTGAGCCAGCTTCTGCCGGCGGCATTCGGGCCAGCCCATCTATTGCGGCGGAAGTAGCAGTCGGAGGCAGTCGGGCATTCGGTCGGTCGGTCGAACGTCGAACTTCCAACGCTCAACTTCCAACATTGAATGCCGGAGAGGTGGTACCAAGACATATCCTATCCATTGCCGTGCGAGTGAGTGGCGTGATTCGCTCAATACTTGATCGGGGCCGGTCGGCTGGCGGAAACTGGGCTTTCAGGAGTCACGAATGCTTCGATTTGGAGGAACGTCTGCTGGATTTCTCAGCCCGGATCATTCGCTTTACGGAAAAAATGACGCGGTCCCCGGCTGCCTCGCACGTCGCGATGCAGGTCCTGAGATCCGGGACCGCCCCTCTTCCCAATCACGGCGAAGCTCAGGCCGCCGAATCAAATCGCGACTTCATCCATAAGCTAAAACTCAGCCTGAAGGAATTGCGCGAGACCTTCCGGTGGATCCGTCTCATCCAAAGAGTTCCACTCGTGAAAAGACCCGACCTCGTCACGCCGTTGCTAAGGGAAACCGACGAATTGATCAGAATTTTCGTCGCGAGCATAAAGACAGCTCAAAAAAGACCTGACTGATCGGAGCAGCGGACAGCGCGTCTCGGTCCCACTGGCTGGATAGGATGTCTTGGTACCACACATTCAATGTTGGAAGTTGAAAGTTGGACGTTCGATGTTCGCCCGGATCGATCATTTTTTTGTGCTTTCGCCCCAAACCCCGGGTCCCATGGTCCCGATCATGCGTTCCCTTTTCCTCCCACCTTCCCTCCGACCTTCCCTCCGACCTTTCCTCCGATTTTTCCTCCGCCTGCTCGTCGTGCTCCTGCCGGCAATCGGGTCCGCGGCGGGCGCCGCCTCCCGCACCGCGCCGCCGCTCCCGCCCTTCGCGCAGACCGGCAGCGATCTTCGGCCTGATCCCGCGGCGCATTTCGGCACGCTGCCGAACGGGCTGCGCTATGTGATTTATCCGAACCACGTCCCGAAGGGCCGCGCATCGCTCCGGCTCCTCGTGATCGCCGGCTCGCTGCAGGAGACCGAGGAGCAGCGCGGCCTGGCGCACTTCCTCGAGCACATGGCCTTCAACGGCGGCACGCACTTCAAGGCAGGCACCCTCGTCGAGTTTTTCCAGCGCATGGGCATGAGCTTCGGCGGCGACACCAACGCCAGCACCTCCTTCGACCGCACGCTGTACCTCCTCGAATTGCCCGACACCCGGGAGGCCACGCTCGCCGAAGGGTTCAGCGTGCTCGCCGACGACGCCGGCGGCCTTCTCCTCCCGCCCGAGATGATCGAAAAGGAGCGCGGGATCGTCCTCAGCGAAAAACGGGCGCGCGACTCCGTCAGCTACCGCACGTTTGTCTCCCAGTTCGAAACCACGCGCGGCGACACGCTCTTCCCGAAGCGCATCCCGATCGGCCTTCCCG
Organism: Verrucomicrobiota bacterium; assembly: GCA_028293565.1. Classification (GTDB taxonomy): domain Bacteria; phylum Verrucomicrobiota; class Verrucomicrobiia; order Opitutales; family Opitutaceae; genus Opi-474. The sequence goes on from JAQGON010000140.1 coordinate 8,891, forward strand.
AAGTCATCGAGCACGCGACGCGCGAGCGTTTCGTCGATTTCTGGAACACCTGGTACCGGCCCGAACGCATGGCGGTCGTGGTCGTCGGCGATGTGGACGTTCCCGCAGTGGAAAGACAGATCGTCGCCGCATTCTCCGGCATCGCCGCCCGCGCCCCGGCCCGACCCGATCCC
>JAQGON010000154.1 GCA_028293565.1 Verrucomicrobiota bacterium
ACCAAATCGTATCCGCGAGCGCCAGCGCGTGGGTTTTCGGTCATCCCCGTTCCGGGCGCTCACGGTCGTAGCCACCGATTGCCGGATTGGCGTTCAAGGTTGGAAGTTGAGCGTTGGGCGGAAAAAAACGAACATCGAACGTTCAACTTTCAACTTCCAACCTCGAATTTCGTAACCAATTCAATGTTGGAAGTTGAAAGTTGAAAGTTCGATGTTCGCCCGGCGGCCCGCGCGCCGCCCTACCCCAGCAGCTTCGTCGTTTTCACCAGCTGCGCGGCGAGCGCCGTGACCAGCTTCATCGCGCGCTGGTCCTTGAGCGCACCCTTTTCGTCGAACGCCTCGTGCGCCTTCGCGAGAAAACACTGCGCGGGGACGACGTGGCAGCCAAGGTGCAGCAGCAGCTGGCGGGCGAGCGTCATCGAACGGACACCGCCGAACGGGCCGGGCGAGGCGGAGACGACGGCGGCGATCTTGCCGGGGAACGGGTTCTCGTCGGCGCGCGTGCACCAGTCGAGGGTGTTCTTCAGCAGCGGCGTGATCATCGAATTGTACTCCGGCGAGGCGATCAGCAGTCCCGGATGCTGCTGGATGAGCTCGACGATCCTGGCCGCGTTCGCCGGCAGGCCTTCCTTTTCCTCGAGGTCGCCGTGATAGAGCGGCAGCGGGACGTCGTTGAGGTCCAGCAGGGTGACTTCCCCGCCGGCGTCGCGCACCGCCTGGACGGCGACCGCGAGGAGTTTCCGGTTGAGGGATTCGCGGCGGGCGCTGGCGGAAAAGGCGAGGATGCGGATGGAGTTGGGCATGACCCGAGCAAACGAAAGTCCGGGAATTCCTCAAGCGCCCCGCAGCGCGGCCTGAACCCCGGTGGACGGTAACCAAGCGAAGGAAGCGCTGTCTGCGTAACTGCGGATGAATCCTCCACTCGCCTATCTGCTGGTTTTCGTCGGGTCGCTGGCCGTCGATCTCGTCCCCTTCTTCGGTCCGCCCGCGTGGATCCTGATGGCGTTCCTGCTCGTCAAGTTTCACCTGAATCCCTGGCTCGTGCTGGCCTTCGGCGTGCCGGCCTCGACCCTCGGACGTTATGTGCTGAGCCTCTATATCCCGTATATCTCGCGGCGGCTCATTAAAGCGCGCAAACATGCCGAGCTCGAATTTGTCGGGAAGCGGCTGCGGCAGAAGCTCTGGCTCAACTGGCTCTTCGTGTTCGTGTATTCGCTGCTGCCGCTTTCGACGACCGCCCTGTTCACCGCCGCGGGGATGGCGCGGATCGGATGGGTCCAGATCATCCCCCCGTTCTTCGCCGGAAAATTCATCAGCGACGCAGTCATGCTTTTCACGTCCCGCATGGCGGCCGGGCACGCCTCGGAAATCCTGCAAGGCGCCTTTTCGCTCAAGGCCGCGCTCTCGCTCGGCGTCGGTCTGGTCATCATCTGCCTGATGCTCTTCCTCGATTGGCGCATCCTGCTCGAGAAGAAGAAAGTCGCGTTCAATTTCCGCGTGTGGAAATGAGGCCGACAGTCTTCCTCGCGGTGGCGGCCGGGCCGCGGTTCAGTAGCGCGCGTGCTCCAGGATGAAATCCACGATCGGCGCGGGGTCGTCGAGGCCGTGGGGATGATGTTTTCCGCCGCGCTTGATCACGACCTCGATCGTCCCGCCGGCGGCGCGATAGCGCTCGACCAGCACCGCCAGATTTTCGGCGTACGGGACGACTTCATCCGCGTCGCCGCTCACCCCGAAGATCGGAATGCGGGCGCGCGCCACGGCGGCGATCCGGTCGACGGGGCTGACCTTCGCCTTCGCCATTTCCGCGTCCGTCAGCCCGTAACTCTGGAGACATTCGGCCCAAAGGGGACTTTTCCGCCCCGGCCAGCTGCGAAGGTCGAGCGCCGGCGCATCGAGGTAGAGCGCCGCGACGCGATCCGGATGGTCCGCGGCGAAATTGAAGGCGTAGAGTCCTCCCCGGCTGAACCCTTCGATCACCATCCGCTTGGCGAGACCGAACCCGGAGGTCACGCGCTGATAGTAGGCGTCGAACAGCGCCATGGCCGGCGGCGCGCCGTAAAGGTCCGCCGCGTTCATGTACGCCAGGTGCCAGCCGCGCTCGAGCAGCGCGAGCGACACCTGCGGCGCGTGCCGCTCGCCGAACCATTCCGCCCGCCACACCCACGGCTTGCCGGGCGCGGGTTTCGCCGGACAAATCAGCAGCGCCGGACGGCCCGCCACGACAAAGTCGAGACGCCGATAACCGTGCCACTCGGAGTCCGTGATCCCCGGATTCATCGCGCTGGCGCGGCCCGCCACGAGCAAAAACAGCGGGAGCAGAAGGCAGGAAATGTGCGGGGATATTTTCATGGTCGGGCCGCGACGTTTCTCACGGGTACATCGGCACGCCCGGGCTTTTCGGCGCGACGGGAACGTCGTCAAGGAACGCGTCCGGCGGCGGCGGCGGGATCGAGGCGGGCTTCGGCAGCGTCGCGGAAATGGTGTCGCGGGCCTTCACCCTGAACACGAAGTCATCGCCCGTCTTCGTCACGTTGGGACGGTTCCATTCCGGGGTGCGTCCGCCGAAGTTGTCGCGGATCCGGAGTTCGCCGTCGCGCCCGGCCACGACCTGCAGCCACGTCGTGGCGTTGTTTTCCCGGGCGGCCGAAACGCGATGCCCGCCCTCGGCGATCAGGTTCGCAAACGCCGCCTCGTGCCAGCGCCACGGCATGCTCGGGAAAATCCGGATCGGCCCGTTCCCGCCGGAACCGGGGCGGGCGTTCCAGCTTTGGAGCAGCATCTCGTGGACGGCCGCGCACGCCAGGAAGTTTCCCTCGAGCGTGAAGGGCCGGTAATCCATCGAGGAGAATCCGGTTTTGGTCTGGTCGCCGTTCGCATGGAATCCGTTGCGCAGGACGAACGCGTGGAGGTACGCCTTGAGGTGCCAGAGCGCCGCCTCGGGCTCGCCGATCCGCGCGCGGAGCGCCGACATCCACGTGTAGCTGTAACCGCACCACTCGACGACGCCGAGCCGGTCGATGTCATGCACGCTGGCGCGGATCACCTCGCGATCCCCCTCGCTGCCCTCGATGTTCAGCAGGTTGAACGGATAAATGCCCATCACGGTTGCGAGGTGCCGGTGGCTGAATACGAGGTCCTCGTCGGGCGAAATTTTCAGCTGCTGCCGCGCGTTGACGTGGAGCGGACCGAGGTCGGCGGCGAGCTTGCCCCACGCCTTCGCGGCAGGGGCGTCGCCCAGCGCCGCGGCCATCTCCTCGTTGCCGAGAAAAAGCATCCGCAGGCAGGCGAGATCGTAATTGGAATTTGGCGTCACCCACGCGCGCATGCTGTTGTTCCACGCCTCGGGCGAGGCCGAGAGCGGAAGCACGAGGACGCCGTGGACGTCGGGCCGGAGCATCCCGCGCAGCGCCTCGCCGATCTCGCGGCACCAGGGATACGCCTCGTCGCGGAGAAATTTTTTGTCCCCGGTGTAGCGCCAGTGCAGGTAGAACAGATGGCCGACCCAGGCCCCGTGAACCGGCGCCAGGCTGTATTGCGCCCAGCCGCCGAGGGGCTGGCCGGCCAGCGTCATCACCGCCGGCACCGCCGCGCCGGGCTGCTGGAGAAACCCGGCCGCAAATTTCCGGAAGGCCGGCAGCCGGTCGTTCATGAAGTCGAGAAACACCCGGCCCTCCTCGAAACGCCCCGCCGCCTGGTAACCCATGTAAGTCATCTGGGTGTTGAGGTCATGATGGTAGTCGCCCTTCCAGGGCGGAAGCTCTCCGGCGTCGGCGGTCCAGACACCCTGCAGCGGGATCGGCGGCGCGCCCGTGCGCGAGGCCGCCCCATAAAAATACTGCACCAGGTAATAATGCCGCAGCACCTGCTCGTCCGGGAGCGTCACGGACGATTTCGCCCAGAAATCCCGCCACCACGCGACGTGGGGTTTGAGCCGCGCTTCGAAGCCCGCGCCCAGGGCGGCCTCGACGCGGACGCGCGCGGCGCCGACGACATCCGCGCCGTCGGCGGGAGAGAATGTCACGGTGGTCGCGATGAGCGTGGCGTCGCCGACCCGGCGCGTCCCCGCGTAAATACAGGTCACATGGCCTTCCGCCGTCGTCTGCGTGAACCACTGCGCCGTCCTGCTGCCGCCCCGGACCGGATCCGCGTAGCCCAGTTTCCTGACCGACGCGGGAGCGAGGAGGCGCAGCGCGCGAGGGGCGTCGCCCGGAATCCGCAGGAGCGCCACCGGCTCGGCCGCGCTGAAAAATGCCTCGACCGCCGCGTTCGCGCCCAGCATCGCGCGGCCGGTGGCGGTGGTCAGGTCGAGCTCGAACGACGAAATAGTCTGGCCGGGTGCCAGGTCCACCTCGATCCGTCCGGCGGGAATCTTCGTCGGGTGCTCCGTGAAATAGGCGCCGTCGGCGATCTTGCTGATGGCGTCGTTGTCCCGCGCGGCGACGAGTTTCTCGATCTTTGCATAGGTGAATCCCGCAAGCGGGTTTCCCGGCGCCGGCCGCTCGTCCCACAGGTCGCCGCGGTCGAGCGAAAGTTTCAGCGTCCCGTCCTCGCCCCAGAGCAGCCCGCCGAGCAAGCCGTTGCCGAGCGGGACCGCTTCGTCCCAGGTCCTGATCGGCGCGGCGAGCGTCAGCTTCATGGCCTCAGCGCGCGGACCGCCGGCTGCGGACAAGACAACCGTCAACGCCGCGGCGACGGCCGCCAGCCACAGGGGGGAAATTTTCATAGGCGTGCAGGACCGTTTGGTTAAAGCGCCGCACGCGCCGCACGGGAAGCGTTTTTTCCCCGACGAAATCGGCCCGCCGGAGTTGACGCCCAAAATCGCCGCACCAATAAGTCATGCCGGCCATGAAGCTACCTGCTGTACTGTTCTCGCTCCTGCAGGACGAAGCGTACGCCCTCCTCTGCCGCGAGTCCCTGACCGGCGCGCTCGCCAAGCTTGGCCAGCAGCCGGGCCCGGACACGCCGCCCCCGGCGAACGCGTTTCGGAGCGCGCCCGAAAGCGGGCAAAACCTCCGCAGGCGCCTGGAGCAGCTCGGCCCGATCGATTTCTGGCTGAAAGGTGCGGTGGAAAAGGCGCTTCTTGAATATCTGGCGGACACGAATTCCGAATTCCGGTGCTGCCAGGACGCCGCGGAAGTGGTGCGGCACTGGGAAATCGCGGCGGAAAGCCTGCACGACCTGGCGCTCGCCGTGGCCGGGAACGCGCGGGCGCTGACCGAGGCGTCGATCCCGCCGGCCGTCCCGCAGGAATCCCGCGCGCCGGCCGCCGGCGCGACCCGGAACCGCGCCGAGGCGCTCGAAAAACTGCGCGCCAGCGTGACGGCGCTGCAGGCCGGGTGCGCCGGCCTGGAGCGGATCCGCGTCCAATTCGCGCAGCTGTGCGCCGCCGGCGCGGACGCGTTGCAGCTGCCGGCTCTCCCGGACTTTCGCGATGCGGCATGGGTGAACCGCGTCGCGGCGCTCCCCGCCGGGCAGGCCTCGATCGAGATTGCCCAATGCGAAATCGAGACCCGGACGTTTTGCGCCGACGGCTTTCACCGGCTCCTCGCCGAAGCGAAGGAAGTCCGCGAGGCCTGTCTCGAGGCCGGACAGGCGATCCTCGACAAATCCCGGCGCAGCCTGCGGCAGCACGCGCGGGCGCATTTCGTGCGCGAGCGCGATCTCGACGAGGTGATCGCCGAGCTCGAGCAGCACCGGATCGCTGCGGAGCGCGGTGCGGCCGGCGCCGCTCCGGAACTCGCCAGCCCCGCGCCCGCCCACTAACCGTTCGCCATGTCCCCTCTCAAGGATGCATCCTGATCCGCGGGCGCGGACTTTTCTGCGCCTGCTCCTCTTTCTCCTCATGACTCTCCAAGCCGCCGCCGCCACGGATCTGGTTTTTGTCGGAACGTACACGCGCACCTCCAGCCGCGGGATTTACCTCGTGCGCCTGGACCGGGAAACCGGGGCGTTGTCCGAGGCGACGCTGGCGGCCGAAACCGCGAACCCGTCCTTTCTCACCCTGTCGCCCGATCACAAGTTCCTCTATGCCGTGAGCGAGACCGAGGCCATGGCCGCGGCGTTCGCCGCGGACATCGCGACGGGACAGCTGCGGCCGCTCGAAGCCCCGCAATCGTCCGGCGGCGCCGCACCGTGCCACCTGGTCGTCGATCCCACGCAGCGTGCACTCGTCATCGCCAATTATCACACGGGGATCGTGGCCGCGATTCCGATCCGGCCCGACGGCCGGCTGGGCGCGCCGAACGTCGTAGCGCACTCCGGACACAGCGTTAATCCCGAACGTCAGAGCTCTCCGCACGTCCATTCGGTCACGCTCTCGCCGGACGGCCGCTTCGTCATCGTCTGCGACCTCGGGCTCGACCGGATTTTCACCTACGCGCTCGATGCCGGGCGGGCGGCGCTGTCGCCGGCCTCGCCGCCGTTCGCCGCCACCGTCCTCGGGAGCGGTCCGCGTCATTTTGCGTTCGGCCGGAATGGCCGCCAGGGCTACGCGCTGACGGAGATGGGCAACACCGTGACCGCCTATGACTACGAAGCCGCCACGGGAAAACTCACCCCGCGGCAGACGCTCCCGACGCTGCCCGCGGAGTTCAAGGGCGCCTCGACCGGCGCGGAAATCCGCGTGCATCCGAACGGGCGTTTTCTCTACACGTCGAACCGAGGGCACGACAGCATCGCGGTTTTCGCGATCGACGGAACGACGGGGCTGCTGACGCCGGTCCAGATCACTCCGTGCGGTGGAAAAAATCCGCGCAACTTCGCGCTATCCCCGGACGGACGGTGGCTCGTGTGCGCCAACCAGAATTCAGACACGCTGACCGTGCTGCAGGTGGACCCGGCCAGCGGACGCCTGAAACTGACGCCTCACTCCATCGCTGTCGCCCTGCCGGTCTGCGTGCTCTTCGCGCCGGGAACCGGGCCGCTGTGATCAGCGGGCGTGACCGACATCCGCCGTGGTGCCTTGCGGCTGGGGCGCCGGCGTCTGGAAAGCGTTCTCAATGCTCGCGAGGAGCTCCTTGTGCGTGAAGGGCTTTGAGAGCACGGCATCCGCGCCGCTTCGCTTCGCGATGTGGAGATAGCTGTCGCTCGAAACCCGGCCACCGCCCGAGGCCGCGATGATCCGCACCTGCGGAAAATGACGCCGGACATCGGCCATGACCTCGAGGCCGTCGCGATCGGGCATGAGCATGTCCGTGATGACGACGTCGAAGGCCTGCTCCTCCAGCAGGTGGAGCGCTGCCCGCGCATCCGTGGTCCAGACCACCTTGTGCCCGGACCGCTCCAGCAGCAGTTTCAAGAGGTCGCAAATATCCGCCTCGTCATCGATCACCAGGATTTTGCGGCTCGTCGTCATCGGGGACGACAACGGTGCAACCTTCAGGTCGATCTTCAAGTCGCCGTGTCAATTCTAAGTAAAGCCCGCAAGGCCGGCCAAAGTGGCACGGGCCTGCCGGCCGTTCGCGGAAAGGCCCGGCCTCGCCGGGGCGCCGCGGCCCTCTTTCGGTCGCCTGAAATATCAGTCGACGCGCTCTTGCCGCGGCGGCCACAATCCGTCCACTGATTCCGCCATGGCGAAACCCGACCTCGATTCCCCTTATCCGCTCAGCACCGACCAGATTGAAGGCTTCCGTCGCGACGGATACGTCAAGCTGAAGAACGTCCTGTCACCGGCCGTCCTCCATTATTACGGCCCGATCATCACGGCGGAAACGTACCGGTTGAACACGATGCACCTACCGATCGAGCAGCGCTCGACCTACGACAAGGCGTTCCTCCAGGTGGGCAACATCTGGACGAAGAACGAAACGGTGAAGGAGTTTTGCTGGGGAAAGCGCCTCGCGCGCATGGCGGCGGAACTGCTCGGCGTGCGCGGGGTGCGCATGTACCACGACCAGGCGCTGTACAAGGAGTCCGGCGGGGGGGTGACCCCGTGGCATGCCGACCAATATTACTGGCCGCTGAGCAACGCGAACACGGTGACGGCGTGGATTCCGCTGCAGGCGGTGCCACAGGAAATGGGCCCGCTGGCGTTCGCGCGCGGCAGCCACCGGTTCGAAGCCGGGCGCGAACTCGGGATCAGCGACGAAAGCGAGGAGCGCATCGGACGCTCGATGAAGGAGCAGAATTATCCGCTCGACGATTCCCCCTTCGACCTCGGCGAAGTCAGTTTCCATTACGGGTGGACGTTTCATCGCGCCGGACGGAACGTTTCCAACCAGCCGCGCGCGGTCATGACGATCATCTACATGGATGAGGACATCCGCCTCGTCGAACCGACGACCAAGGCCCGCGAGGGCGACCGTGCCGTCTTCGCCTCCGATGTGGAGGTCGGCCAGGTGATGAACGGCCGGATGACGCCGGTGATCTATCGCGCGGCGTAGGGCGAAGCAGGAACAGAAAAAAAGCCCGCGAGCGGAGGGCATTTCCTCAGCGGCCGCTTTTTCCCGCTTCCTCCCCCTTGCCCTGACGCCTTTGGCGCGTTAGGGTACGGATTCCTGATGGCTGACTTCCTCAACGAAACCCCGTCCACTGAATCGAAACGCTGCGAACGGGCATTCCTCATCGGCGTCCAGACGGCCAAAATGCCCGAGGGCGAGGCGGCGGAACTGCTCGTCGAACTCGAGGAGCTCGTCGAGAATCTCCACCTGACCGTCGTCGGCCATGAGCTCGTCAACCTCCGCCGGCCCACCCCGGCGACCCTTCTCGGCAGCGGCAAGACGAACGAGCTGATCGCGGCGGCCAAGGCGTTGGGCGCGGACCTCATCGTGTTCGACGACACCCTGTCGCCCGCGCAGCAGCGGAACTGGGAGGAGCTCTCGGAACTCGCTGTCATCGACCGCGAGGAAGTCATCCTCGATATCTTCGCCGACCGCGCCCACACGCGCGAGGCGGTGCTGCAGGTCGCTCTGGCCCGGATGCAATATTCCCTGCCGCGCCTGACCCGCGCATGGACCCACCTTTCCCGCCAGCGCGGCAAGGGCGGGCTCGGCGGCGAGGGCGAAACCCAGCTCGAACAGGACCGGCGCCTCGTGAACGACCGCATCGTTCGCCTCAAGCGCGAGCTCCTCGAGGTCCAGAAACAGCGCGGCGTGCAGCGCCACAAGCGGCAGCGCGTGCCCGTGCCAACCGCCTCGATCGTCGGCTACACCAACGCCGGAAAATCCTCGCTGCTGAACAAGCTCACGGGCGCGCACGTGCTGGCGGAGGACAAGCTCTTCGCGACGCTCGATCCGACGACGCGCCAGCTCCTCCTCCGCGGAAACCAGAAGCTGCTCGTGACCGACACCGTCGGGTTCATCCGTCGTCTGCCGCACGGGCTCGTCGAGGCGTTCAAGGCGACGCTCGAGGAAACCGTCGTCGCGGATTTCCTCATCCATGTCCTCGACGTCACCAATCCGAACGTCGACAAACACCACGCCACCACGCTCGGCGTGCTCGGCGAGCTGGGCGCCGCCGACAAGACGATCGTGACGGCCTTCAACAAGGTCGACGCCGCCTCCGCCGCCGACCTCCGGCGCGCGCGGCAGCTGGCGCCGGACGCGCTGTTCATCAGCGCGCACACCGGGCAGGGCCTGGACACGCTGGAAAACCGGATCCTCGAGCTGATCGCCGACACCTTTGCGACCTCCGAGCTGCTGGTCCCGCACGACCGGTACGACGTCATCGCGCGGCTGCATGAGCTCGGCCACATCCAGGAGCAGGAGCACCGTGACGACGGCGTGTTCATTCGCGGACGCTTCCCGCCCTCGCAGAACGGCTTCTTCGGCCCCTTCGTCGCCAAGTAATGCCGCGGATTAACCGCGAAGATCGCGAAGCGCGCGAAGAGCAATCCCCGGGAAAATTGACTTAGTCCTTTGTGGCCTTCGCGGCCTTCGTGGTTGAATTTCTGCGGATCGGGTATTCGTCTTCCCTCCGATTCGCGCCGCACGATGCTCTCATCGCCCCAAATCAAGTTCTACCGCGACGAGGGATATCTCGGCGTCGAAAATGTCTTCACGCCGTCCGAAGTTGAGGAACTGCGCAGCGTCACCGACGAATTCGTCGAAAAATCGCGCCACGTCTCGACCAGCGACGCCGTCTTCGACCTCGAGCCCAGCCACTCGGCGGAAAAACCGCGCCTCCGGCGGCTGAAGGCGCCGGCCAGGCAGCATCCGGCCTTTCGGCGCGCGCTGGTGAATCCGGCGCTGCTGCGCATCGTCAGCCAGCTGATCGGACCAGCCATCACGACGAACGGCGATAAGCTCAACCTCAAGCTCGCCGACGTCGGCAGTCCGGTGGAGTGGCACCAGGACTGGGCATTTTACCCGCACACGAACGACGATCTGCTCGCCGTGGGAATCGCAATGGACGACTCCACCCTCGAAAACGGCTGCCTGATGGTGCTGCCGGGTTCGCACCTCGGGCCGGTGCTTGACCATCATCAGGACGGACATTTCGCGGGGGCCGTGACGGAACCCGGATTTCGTCCCCACGGAGCCGTGCCCATTCTGTTGAAGGCCGGGGGAGTTTCGATTCATCACGTGCGGACGTTGCACGGGTCGGCGCCGAACCGCTCCAGCAAACCCCGCCGGCTGCTGCTCTTTCAATATTGCGCCGCCGACGCGTGGCCACTCCTTCCCGGCGAAAAACCATGGGAAACCTATGTCGCGTCCGTGCTGCAGGGGCAGCCCTGCGCGCAGCCGCGGCTGGCCGCCGTGCCCGTGCGGCTTCCGCTTCCTCCGGCGCCCCACTCCGGTTCGATCTACGAAAACCAGCGCGGTCTCAAGCACGCGATCTTCGGCGAACCGATGGCGGCGCGTTGAGAAACCTACCGTAAAAAGGATTGCAGGCCGGCGGGTGGATTTCCGCCGGCGAGCGCGCGGACCGCGCCCATTCCCTCCGCCCGGAGCATCCGCGCCAGCGCGGCGCTGCGCAAACCATGGCGGCACGCCAGCACAAGCGGACCGTCTGCGGCAAGTTCGCGCAGGCGTGCCAGGTCGTGGGCGGGCACCGTTCGCGCCATCCCCGGCGCCGACAGATCGTCACCGGGCTCGGTGAGAAAAATCACGCGTGCCGACAGACCGAGCGCGGAAACGTCCGCGGCATCGATCAGCAGGGCCGCGTCGGAGGCTGCGAGTTGCTCCGTCGCGGCCTTCAGCTGGTCGAGCCTCGCGCACACCGGGCAGTCCGCGCGCACCGGGCGCTCGATGGCGAGCTGGGTTCCGTCGAGGAGGTTGACCAGCCGGGTTTGCCGCGGCGCCAGTCCCTCGAGGCCGAGCACCAGCTTGATCGCCTCGGCCGCCTGCATCACGCCCAGCACGCCCACTGCGGGGCCGAAAACCGGCGCTCCGTCGCAGTTGCCCGCGAAGTCGAGTTCGGCCGCGGGACGCCCCGGCCACAGGCAATGCAGGCACCCGCCGGCGCCGCGCTGAAACACATCCAGCGTCCCCTCGAAACGATGGACCGCCGCCTGCACCAGCGGCACGCCGAGCGCGAGGCAGGCATCGTGCAGCACGAATCGCGTCGCGAAATTATCGCTGCAGTCGAGGACGACGTCCTGCCCGGCGACCAGCGTGCGCGCGTTTCCGGCGGTCAGGTCGCCCGCATGCGCGGAGATCCGGCCGGCCGGGTGATGCAGCCGCAGGCGGGCGGCGGCGGCAACGACCTTGGGCCCGCCGATCTCTGCCGTCGTGAAAAGAATCTGCCGCGCCAGGTTCGAGCGCTCGACCTTGCCGCCGTCGACCAGGGTCAGGTGCCCGATGCCGCTGCCGGCGAGATAAAGGGCCGCGGGACAGCCCAGTCCTCCCAGGCCGACGATGAGCACGCGCGCCGCGGCCAGCCGGGCCTGGCCGCCGGGCCCGATCTCGGGCAGCGCAACCTGGCGCGCATGCGTGTCGTCCCCGGCGGCGTTGCTACCGGCTTCCACGGTGCAGTTGACCCACTCGGACGCGCCGTCGGGATGATGTTCCTTTTTCCAGATGGGCAGGCGGAGCTTCAGTTCCTCGATGACGTGGCGGCACGCCGCAAACCCGGTCTGGCGGTGCGCGGAAGCCACGCCGATCCACACGGCAATCTCGCCGATCTGCAGCGTGCCGGTGCGATGGACGCACAGCACCGTCGCGCCCGCGTGGATGTTTTCGGACTCCGCCACGATGGCCTCGCCCTCGAGCCGCGCCATTTCGTCGAACGCCTCGTACTCGAGCCGCGCGACCGGCCGGCCCTGATGGTGATTGCGCACCCGCCCCTCGAACACCGTCAGCGCTCCGGCCTCGGGCGCGGCGAGGCGCGTCCGCAGGGCGGCGGGGTCGATCGGCGACGAGGTGAGTTCGAACATGGGTCAGCCGCCGGCAACGGGCGGGATGAAAACGATGCGGTCGCCGGCCGAGAGGGGCGCGGTCATGTCGGCGTACCGCTCGTTGAGCGAGACCCGCAGCAGCGCGGCGGGAAAAGTCAGGGCGGGAAACCGGCTCTGGAGCTCGGCATAAAGCGCCGCGGCAGTCAGGGCGAAACTTTCCACCGTCACCGAGGAACAGCCGGCCTGTTCGCGGAGCACGGCGAAGAAGCGGACCTGAAGCTTACGCGAAGGGAGGGACATGGCGAAGGCGGCGTCAGCCACCGATCTCGGACATCCCGCGGCTGGCGGGAACGAGGTCCTGCGCGAGGCCATGGCCCCACGGTTTTCCATGCACGGCCTGGCGGATGCAGGCGCTGATCTCCGCGTCGTCCGCTCCGCCGCGCAGGAGCGGCATGAGGTTGACCTCGTTGTCGCGCAGCAGGCAGAGGCGCAGCTTGCCGTCGGCGGTGAGACGCAGGCGGTTGCAGGCGGCGCAGAACGGCTGGGAAACCGGGCTGATGAAACCGAGTTCGCCGCGCGCGCCGGGGAGACGGTAGAGCCGGGCCTCGCCGTCGAGCTGGCCGTCATTGACGAGCTCCAGCGGTCCGAACGATTTGCCAAGCACGGCCAGCAGCTCGGCCTCGCTGACCATGCCCTTGGTCTGGAACGAGTGGTTGTTGCCGAAGGGCATCTGCTCGATGAAGCGCACCTGCCACGGATTCGTGAGCGTGAGCCGCGCGAGCTCCACGACATCGTCGCCGTCGTTGACGCCGCGGCAGACGACGGCGTTGAGCTTGACGCGGAGGCCGGCCGCGGCGGCCGCATTGAGACCCGCGCGCACCTCGCGGAGTTTGCCCCAGCGCGTGAGCTGCCTGAATTTATCCTCGTCGAGGCTGTCGATCGAGATGTTGGCGGACTGAAGGCCGGCCTCCCGCAGCGGACCGGCGAGCCGGTCGAGCAGCACGCCATTGGTGGTGAGGCCGACCTTGGCGATGCCGGGCGTGTTCACCGCATGGCGCACGAGCTCGACGAGGCCGGGCCGCAGCGTGGGTTCGCCGCCGGTGAAGCGGATTTTCCGGAAACCCAGCGCGCCGAACAGCGTGATGAGACGCCGCAGCTCGTCGTCGCTGACCAACTCATGCCTCGGCCGGAAGGTCATGTGCTCCGGCATGCAATAGACGCAGCGGAGATTGCACGCATCGGTGAGCGAGATGCGCAGGTAGTCGATGTCGCGGTGGTATTGGTCGAGTGGCATGGGATCAGACGGAAGAACCGGCCGGGCCGGAAATGGCCGCGGGGCGCAGCAGCCGCGGCGCGTAAAAGAGGAGGCAGCCTGCGATCATGCCCACGAGGTAGCCCTGCGGGGCGAACACACACAGCAGCGCGACCACCGCGGCGAGTCCGAGGGCGGCGGGCGTGCGGACCAGGTCCCGCAGAAGGAGAAGCAGCACGCCCGCCTCCACCAGCAGCACCGCGCCGAGCACCGGAGCCGGGAAGGCCCGCAGCACTTCCTGGAACGCAGCGCTGAAGCAAACTCCGATGAGCAGATAGAGCGACCCATACATCACCACCGAGCCGCCGGTGCGCGCGCCGAGCGCATAGTAGCCCGCCAGCCCGCCGCAGCCGTGGCACATCGGGATGCCGCCGATCCACGGTGAAAGGAGGTTCATCAGGCTGTAGGTGCGGCCGATGCCGCGCAACGTGACCGGCCGCTCCGGAAAAAGATCCGTCACCGTCCGCTGCGTCGCGATGATCGAGTTGGAAAGCGAAAGCGGCAGCTGCGGCAGCACGAGGAGCGTCAGCGCCGTCAGCCATTGCTCCCACGGAAGCACGGCCGGCCGCGGCGTCACCCACCCGAATCCTTGAATCAGCACGGGCCAGTCGATGCGATGGAAGGCGGCCCAGACCACGCCCGCGCCGACCACCAGCAGCGCACCCGGCACGCGCCGGTGGCCGCGCAGCCAGACCAGCAATCCGACGGCCGACGCAGCGGCGATCCAGCCCCACGCCTGGTCGCGCCCGGCCAGGTTGAACGCGGTCCGCGCCAGGGCGATCCCGAGGCCGGCCTGCATCCCGCGCACCACGACGACAGGGATCACCTTCTGCAACCGGTCGAGCAGGCCGCTCACCGAAAGGAGCAGCATGAGGGCGCCGGACATCAGGCCCGCAAGCTGGAGGAGCCCTCCGCTGGCCTGCCCGGCGATCACGACCACCGCCATCGCCTTCAACGGCTGCACCGGCATCGGCAGGCCGTAGCGCAGGCCGGACGCGATCTGCGCCAAGCCGAAGGCGATGAACACGCCGGCGGCGTCGAGTTTCGTGGCGAGCAGGATGCCGGCGATCAACGGCAGGTCCGTGCCGATGTCACCGAAGGCGCCCGCCAGTTCGTGGCGGTCGAAACGCAGTTTGCTCAGGGCCGGCATGGCGACGTGGATTCTCCGCCGGCGAGACGGGGACGAAATCCGGCGATGTGATCGATGGCCTCGGCGATGGCCGGCGCCAGCAGCGGCAAGCACTCCCCGATCGCCTTCGGGCGGCCCGGGAGGTTGACGATCAGCGAGCGTCCGCGCACGCCCGCCGTGGCGCGGGACAGGATGGCGGTCTTCACTTTTTCGTAGCTGTGCATCCGCATGACTTCGCCGAAGCCGGGAAATTCCTTCTCGATCACCGCCCGTGTGGCCTCGGGCGTCACATCGCGGACGGAGGGGCCGGTGCCGCCGGTGGTGACGATCAACGGACATTTTTCAATATCGGCCAACCGTCTAAGCGCCGATTCGATCTGCGCCTGGTCGTCGGGCAGCACCACGCGGATCCATTCCAGCGGCTCGGCGAAGGCGCCGGCGGTGACGCGCTCGATCTCCGGACCGCTCTCGTCGGCGTAGACGCCGTTGGCGGCGCGGTCGCTCAGGGTGATGCGCGCGACTTTCATTGCTTCGTTTTTTTCACAACGCGGATGCCGCCGATCGACATGGCCTTGTCGACGGCCTTGCACATGTCGTAGAGCGTAAGCGCGGCCACCGAGACGGCGGTGAGCGCCTCCATTTCCACGCCGGTCTTGGCGGTCAGGCGCGCGGTGGCGCGAATGCCGATGCCGTCGTCCTCCACGGAGAATTCAACGTCCACGTGACTGAGCGCGAGCGGATGGCAGAGCGGGATCAGCTGCGCCGTCGACTTGGCCGCCTGGATGCCGGCGATCTTCGCGACCGTGAGCACGTCGCCCTTCGGCAGCGCGCGATCGCGAAGCAGCTGGATCGTGCGCGGCGAGCAGGCCAGCCTGCCCTCGGCCACGGCGGTGCGCTGCTGGTCGGGCTTGGCGCCGACATCGACCATCCTGGCGCCCCCCGTGGAATCGAGATGGGAAAATTTCCGGGGCGAAGTCATGGACAGGGAATGAACTCCACCGTCTGCGCGGGGTGGAGCAGATTCAGCGGGATGGGCAGAATGGCATTGGCGCCGACCAGTCCGCTGCTGTCGCCCGAGCTGGCGAGTCGCAGCGGGGTGAGCTCGTGGACGCCGTTGACGACCGCGGCGCGGCACGGCCAGTAAGTATGGCGGTGGCCGGAAGCGGGCCAGCGGCTGTCGGCGGCGAGCCGGCCGGTCAGCCGTTGCCGATTGGAGGCACGGCCGGATTGCAGAAACTCGAGCAACGGCACGAGGAAAAGCTGGAACACCACCCAGTGCGACACGGGATTCCCCGGCAGCGCCACCGCCAGCTGCGCGCCGCGACTCGCGAAGACCAGCGGCTTGCCCGGGCGGAGATTCACCTGCTGAAAATGCAGCTCGTATCCCAGCGCATCCAGGACCGGACGCGCGAAGTCGTGGTCGCCGACGCTGGCGCCGCCGGAAATGAGGAGCACGTCGTGGGCCGGCAGCGCCTCGACGGCGGTCCGCGCGCCGGCGAGATCGTCGCGCGCGTGCGCATGACCCGCCTGCTCCGCGCCGTGCTGCGCGAGCAACGCCGAGACGAGGGTGGAATTGCTGTCGCGGATCTGCGCGCCGACGGGAGTCTGGTCGGGTCCGACCAGCTCGTTGCCCGTGACAAGGTGGACGCAGCGGGGCCGCCGCGACACCCGTGGCTGATGCACGCCGGCGGAGGCGAGCGCAGCGAGTTCAGGAGGCCCGAGCCAGGTGCCCGCCGGAACGATCACTTCGCCGGCCCGGCGATTCTCGCCACGGCGGCGGATGTGGTCGGTGCGATCGCGGTGGACCACGCGCACAGTGTCGCCCTCGCGGAGGGCATCCTCCTGTTTGACCACCCCGTCGGCGCCGGCGGGCACGGGCGCCCCGGTGAAGATCCGCACGCATTCGCCGGGACCGAGAACGCGGTCGAAACCCGCTCCCGCGGCAGAGGTCCCGACGACACGCAAGATCCCATCGAGGTCAGCACGGCGCAGCGCGAAGCCGTCCATGGCGGAGGCGTCGAACGGCGGCGAGTCGGCGTCGGCCCGGGCCTCCGCGCGCAGGACGCGTCCGAGTGCAGCGGTCAGCGGCACGGTGATGGCCTCGAGCGGCGAAGCCCGCCCGAGGATGGCCTGCAGGGCGTCGGAGACAGAAATCATCGGGTGATCCTGCGGTTGAGTTTGTTTTTCGAAGCGCATGGCGGCAGGCGCGGCCTGGGCGATGAACCGGGACAGCATACGCTCGTCGAGTGTGCGGCGCCATTGGACTTAGGTCCAAGACGAAAACCAAAGTGGTAATCAAGGAATTACCCGCGGGATCCCCACCGCGCATCGTAGCAGCCGACGTCAGAAGGCTGGTTTGGGTGTTCGGACGAACGACCGCAGACCAGCGTCGTGACCTCCGCTGCTACGGGTAATTCCCAAGCCAAACCATTTTTTACAGAAGGTCGCGAAGGTAACGAAGGGCCGTCGGTTTTCAGGGCCGGGGTTGCATGCGGGGGCGGATCGGAATCGAGGGCAGGCGGTTTGCCTCCGAACACGAGCCAGCGTCGTGACCTCCGCTGCTACCGGAATTACGGACCGGTCTTCGCGGTCTTCGGTTCAACCTTGGGTCTAAATCATCTCCGATTCCGCGGCGCGCAGCTTTTCGGACATCCGCACCAGGTCGGCCAGCGAGCCGGCCTCCATCTTGCGCATCACCTGCGCGCGGTGCGCCTTGATGGTCTTCTCCGCCGTGCCGAGTTCGCCGGCCACCTGTTTGTTGAGCAGGCCCGTGACGACGCTCGCCATGACTTCGCGCTCGCGGGGCGTGAGCCGGGCGTGTCGCTGCCGGAGCTCCGCCAGCTCGAGCCGCTCCCGGTGCGCCACGCGGTCGCGCTCGATCGCCTGGGCGATCGACCGAAGCATGTCGTCCTCCCGAAACGGTTTCGTCAGAAATTCCGCCGCCCCGGCTTTCATCGCCTTGACCGACATCGGAATGTCGCCGTGGCCGGTCATGAAAATGATCGGGACCCTGACGCCTATCTTCGAAAGCTCCTCCTGGAGCTCGAGGCCCGTCTGGCCCGGCATGCGGACGTCGAGCACCAGGCACCCTGGCAATTCCGGGCGGGAAAAACGGAGGAATTCCTTCGAACTGGCGAAGGACTGCACCCGATAGCCGGACGCCGTGAGGAGAAATTCCAGCGACTGCCGCGAGGAACGGTCGTCGTCGATCACGTAGACAATATGGTCGGCGCCAGTCATGAAACGGCCGCCGATTTCAACGGCAGGAAAATTTGAAACGTCGCGCCTTCGCCGCCGTTCGGAACCAGCGCGAGCCGCCCGCCGTGCGATTCGACGATCGAACGGCTGATCGCCAGCCCCAGGCCCAGGCCCTCGGATTTTGTGGAATAAAACGGCGCGAACAACCGGCCCTCGAATCCTGCCGGCACACCCGTCCCGTGGTCCCGGATGTCGAGCATGCACCCAGGCTCGCCTTCGGACTGGCCCGACCGGGCGGTGATTTCGATGACCCGGTTCTTCGGCGGCGACGATTCCATCGCCTCCATGCCGTTGATGATCAAATTGAGGAGCACCTGCTGCAGCTGGATCCGGTCGACCTCAAGGCGCGGCATGCCCGTGGCCAGATCGACCCTCGCCGTCACGCCGCGCGCGATCATCTCGTGCCGGGTGATGGCCAGCACGTCGTCGACGAGATCCTTGACCGCCGCGCTCGTCATTTCCGTCGGTTTTTTCTTCGAGAGGGCGCGGATGCGCGCGATCACGTCGCTGGCCCGGTGCGCGTCCTCGACAATCTTCGCGAGCGCCTGGTCGACGCCAGCCTTCTCCTCCTGGTTCGACGCGAGCAGGCGGCGGCAGGCGTTCGCGTAATTCATGATCGCCCCAAGCGGCTGGTTCACCTCGTGCGCGATCGACGCGGTCAATTCGCCCATCATCGTCACGCGGCTGACGTGCGCGAGTTCCGCCTGCATCGTGTGGAGGGCGGTCTCGGCAACCTTCCGTTCGGCAATTTCCGCCTGCAGGTCTTCATTGGTGCGCTTCAGTTCGGCGGTGCGATCCTGCACCCGCTCCTCCAATTCGTCCCGCGCCCGCTCCAGCGCCTCTTCGGCCTGCCGCTGGCGTCCGCTGATCACGCTGACAAAGAAGACCGCCACCGAAAAAACCAGCAGCCGGGGGATCTCGCCCAAAAGAGTGCTGTTCGGGTAGGGAGAAGGAAGGAGGTGAAATCCGATGGCCGCCGAGGAAATCGTCGCGGCCAGCAGTCCCGGGCCGAGTCCACCAAACCAGCCGCTGAAGATCGCCGCGCAAAAAACGAGCGACGCCGTCGGGATCCGCGGAGTGAGGGATTGCAGCGCGTGGGTGACGACCACCGCGCCGGTCACCGTCAAGATCGACACCGCGTAGCGCACAGCCGGCGAATGCCGCAGCGAAGGTATGGCGGGGGTGCTCATGCGGGCGAGAGGCGGGGCTGGTTCATTCGGCACGTTCTCCGGGGCAATTCACCTGACGGCGTCACCCTAGGGGCTTTTTGCGCCGAGGTCCATTGGTCTTTGGTCCCGGTTGGGGCCCGGAGGTGGAGCGCATTGTCGCAGACCACCTGTTTTACCGCGAAGGGCGCGAAGTTCGCAAAGGCCGATCCCCGGAGGAATTGGTCCGAACCTACGCGCCCTTCGCGATCTTGGCGGTAAAACCAGAACCTGAGCTTGTCGAACGGCCCCCATTTTTTTTCGGCTCGTGATTCTGCGGAGCATGCGGCCATCCGCGCCGGCATTCGTTTCCCTGGTAGGACCAAGGTCCAATGGAATCCGCGGCGGCGTGGTGGTAATTTCCCTGCATGGAAACTCCACGTCAGCTTTCAATCACGGACGCGAATCCCGCGTCCGTCACCCAGGACAAACTCACCCGGCGCGCCTTCCTCGGCATGGGGTCGGCAGCGCTCATGGTCGCCGGGATGGTGCCCTCCCTCCTCGCGGCCGGATCGGAAAAAACGGACCGGAGCAGGAGCAATCCCGGCCCGCACAACCCCTCGCTCGACTCCCAGAATCCCGATTCGGTCACGCCTCCCGGCACGGACACCGGCGGCGTGCCGACGTTCAAGTATCCGTTCTCGTTTGCGAACAAGCGCCTTTATGAGGGCGGGTGGTCGCGCGAAATCACGATCCGGGAACTTCCGATCTCGCGGTCCATGGCCGGCGTGAACATGCGGCTCACCGCGGGAGGCGTCCGCGAGCTCCACTGGCACACGGCGGGCGAATGGGCCATCATGCTGTACGGGACCGCACGCATCACGGCAATCGATTCGGATGGCCGGAGTTTTGTCTCGGACGTGAAGAAAAACGACCTGTGGTATTTTCCCGCGGGGATCCCGCATTCGATCCAGGGCCTGGAACCGGACGGCGCGGAATTCCTGCTGGTTTTCGACGACGGAAACTTTTCCGAATTTGGAACGGTGCTGCTGAGCACCTCGATGGCGCACACGCCGCGCGAGGTGCTGTCGAAAAATTTCGCCGTGGCCGAGCAGGCGTTCGCGGGCCTCCCGAACGAAGAGCTGTTTATTTTCCAGGCCGAGGTTCCCGGCGCCCTGGAGGCCGACCGCAACGCGGCCGCCGGCTCGCTCGGCAAGTCGGTCCGGGACTTCGCCTTTCGGCCCGCGGATTTCCCGGCGATCAAGCGCACCAAGGGCGGCGAGGTCCGCATCATCGATTCGAGCACGTTCAAGGTTTCGACCTCGATCGCCGCGGCGATTGTCACCGTTCGCCCGGGAGGACTCCGGGAACTCCACTGGCATCCGAACGCGGACGAGTGGCAGTATTTCGTGAGCGGCAAGGGGCGGATGACGTTGCTGGCAACCGGCAACCGGAGCCGCACGATGGATTTCGAGGCGGGAGACGTGGGCTACGTGCCGCAGACCCTGCTGCATTACGTCGAGAACACCGGCGACACGGACCTGGTATTCCTGGAAATGTTCAAGGCCGGCGCTTACCAGGATTTTTCGCTCTCGCAGTGGCTGGCCCACACGCCGCCGGAGCTGGTGATGGCGCACCTGCACATCGATCGGCCGACCTACGATGCGATTCCCAAGGACGAGACCGTGATCATGCCGGCCTGAACGCACGACCGGCGAACGCTCAACTCAACTTTCAAAACAACATGACTCCACAGAATTCAAATCGATGGTTGATCGCGGCGGCGGGCGTCGTGATGCAAGTCGCGCTCGGCGCGGTCTATGCCTGGAGTGTCTTTCGGATTCCACTGACGAAAACCTACGGATGGACGGTGTCCGAGGTCACGTTCGTCTTCGAGCTCGCGATTTTCATGCTCGGCCTCGCCGCTTTCGCCGGCGGTTTGTGGATGAAGCGGAGCACTCCCCGCCGGGTGGCGGTCACCGCCGGGTTGTGCTACGGCTTGGGAATGGTGCTCGCCGGACAAGCCGGGAGCAACCTGCTGCTCCTCGCGCTGAGTTACGGGGTGCTGGGCGGCATCGGCCTTGGGCTGGGTTACATCGTGCCCGTGACGACCCTGATCAAATGGTTCCCGGACAAGCGCGGCATGATCACCGGTCTCGCCGTGGCCGGATTTGGCGCGGGCGCCCTGATCACCGCGCCGGTGGCGCAGCGGCTGATTCTGTCGATCGGGATCCCGCATACGTTCACCGTGCTGGGTTTCGCGTACTTCGTCGCGGTCTCGGGTTCGGCCCTCTTCATGAAAAATCCAGCCGAGGGCTACCGTCCGCAGGGATGGCAGCCGGCGGCCGGCGCGCCATCGCCGGTCGCGCGCGAGGACTACACGCTCCGGGAGGCGCTCGGGTCGTGGCAGTGGTACGCGCTGTGGGCCATCCTGTTTCTCAACACGCTGGCGGGCATTTCCATCATTTCCCAGACGTCGCCGCTCGCGCAGGAGGTCACCCATGTTTCCGCAGTGGCGGCGGCCGGCCTGGTCGGAATCGTCTCGATTGCCAACGGCGCCGGGCGGTTCCTTTGGTCCTGGTGTTCCGATTACATCGGTCGTTCGCGGGTGTTTCAGCTGATGTTCCTGCTGCAGTCGGTCGTTTTTTTCCTGCTGTCCCGCGTGCATCTCTTCGGCGGGCTGGGCGTCCTGGCCTTCATCATCCTGCTCTGCTACGGCGGCGGCTTCGGCACGATGCCGGCCTTTGCGGCGGACTATTTCGGCACCCGGAATGTGGGTTCGATCTACGGGTTGATGCTGACGGCGTGGGGCTCGGCCGGCCTGCTGGGTCCGACCCTGATCGCCTACGTGCGCCAGAGCACCGGATATTACACCGCGGCCCTCGAACTCATTGCCGGAATCATGCTGTTGAGCGCGGTGCTCCCGTTTGTGATCCGTCCGCCCCTGGCTCGAAATGTACGCATCCCCTGAGGCCATGAGCGAAAATCCGTCCCCCACGCCGCCGCCCTGGGTTGCCATCGTCGACGACGATGACTCCGTGCGAAACTCCGCGCGGATGCTCGTCCAGTCCTTCGGCTTCAGGGCCGAGGCCTTCGCGCGCGCCGAGGATTTCCTGAAGTGGCCCCTGCTGGACGAAACGTCGTGCCTGATCCTCGACGTGCTCATGCCGGGCATCACGGGCCTCGAGTTGCAGCGGCTGCTGAAATGGACGCGGCCGCGCCTTCCGATCATCTTCATCACCGCCCACGCCAAGGAGCACGAGGAGAAGCAGGCGATCAACACCGGCGCCGTCGCGGTGCTGAGAAAGCCGGTCACCGAAATCCTTCTCCTCAACACGCTTCGCGCCGCGTTGTCCCGGCCGACTTCCTCATGAACCCGAACCCATTCAACGAGCCCGCGGCGCAGCCGCCCATCGAAGTGGAAGGCACCCGCCTCGGAGATCGCAGCCGCGCGGCCGCCGGCCTGAAGGCCGTCCAGAAATCGATGGCGATCGGCCTCGGGGAAATGGGCGCCCTCCGCACCGCCCGCATGCTGCTCAAGGTGAATCAGAAAAACGGCTTCGATTGCCAGAGCTGCGCGTGGCCCACTCCCGATGGATCGCGCAACGTCGCCGAGTTCTGCGAGAACGGCGCCAAGGCCGTGGCTGACGAAGCGACCACGAAACGGATCATGCCGGAATTTTTCCGGGAGCACTCCATCGCGGACCTCGCCCGGAAATCCGACCACTGGCTGGGCAAGCAGGGCCGGCTCACGCATCCGATGCTGCTGAGGGCCGACGCCTCCCACTACGAGCCGGTCGGCTGGCACGAGGCGTTCCAGCGGGTCGCCGACGAGCTCAAGGCCCTGCCCTCCCCCGACGAGGCCGCCTTCTACACTTCCGGTCGCACGAGCAACGAGGCGGCTTTTCTCTATCAGCTCTTCGTGCGCGCCTACGGCACCAACAATCTGCCGGACTGCTCCAACATGTGCCACGAGTCGAGCGGGTCCGCGCTGGCCCCGATGATTGGCATCGGCAAGGGCTGCGTCACGCTCGAGGATTTCGAAAAGGCCGACGCCATCTTCATCGTCGGACAGAACCCCGGCACCAACCATCCGCGCATGCTGAGCTCCCTGCAGGCCGCCAAGCGCCGCGGCGCGAGGATCGTCAGCATCAATCCCTTGCCGGAGGTCGGCTCCTCGCATTTCAAGAATCCGCAGGACCTGAAGAATCCGTTCAACCTCCCGGGACTGCTGTTCGGAGAGGGAACCCGGATTGCCGATCTCTGGCTGCCGGTCCGGATCAACGGCGACATGGCCGCCTTCCAGGGAATCATGAAGGAAATGCTCGCCGAGGATGACCGGAATCCCGGCAAGGTTTTCGACCAGGCGTTCATCCGGGAATTCACCGGCGGCTACGAGGAGCTGATGACCCAGCTGCGCTCCGTGTCCTGGGCGGAGATCCTCATGAGCAGCGGACTGACGCGCGAGCAGATCCGCGCGGCCGCGAACATCGCGCTCGGGTCGAAGAGCATCATCGCCTGCTGGGCGATGGGCCTGACCCAGCACCGGAACGCCGTCGGCACGATCCAGGAGGTCGTCAATTTCCTGCTCCTCGGCGGCCACATCGGCCGTCCCGGCGCCGGGCCGTGCCCGGTGCGCGGACACAGCAACGTTCAGGGCGACCGCACGATGGGAATCTATGAAAAGCCGTCGAAGGCCTTTCTCGATGCGTTGGCGCGGGAGTTCGCCTTCAACCCCCCGCGGCACCCCGGCCACGACGTCGTCGACACGATCAAGGCGATGCATGCGGGCGAAATAAAGGTGTTCTTCGCGATGGGCGGGAATTTTGTCTCGGCGACGCCCGACACGGATTTCACCGCGACCGCGCTGCGGCGCTGCCGGCTGACGGCCCACGTCGCCACCAAGCTCAACCGCTCTCATCTCATCACCGGCCGGACGGCATTGATCCTGCCTTGTCTGGGCCGGACCGAGGTCGACCGCCAGTCGGGCGGCGATCAATTCGTCACCGTCGAGGACAGCATGGGCGTGATCAGTTCCTCGCGCGGCTCGCTCGAGCCGGCCTCCGAACATCTGCTGAGCGAACCCGCCATCGTGGCGGGCCTGGCCCGCGCGACCCTTGGATCGAAAAGCCCGGTCGATTGGGAGGCGCTCATCGGCAACTACGATCGCATCCGCAATCATATCGAGCGCGTCATCCCGGGTTTCGACCAGTTCAACGACCGCATCAAGGCGGAGCCGTTTTATCTTCCGAACGGACCGCGCGATCGGCGCATCTTCAACACGCCGACCGGCCGGGCGATGTTCACCGTGCATACCATCCCGGCGGAAACGCTCGAACCCGGGCGGTTCATCATGATGACCATCCGGTCGCACGATCAGTTCAACACGACGATCTACGGTTTGGATGACCGCTACCGCGGCGTGTACCATGGCCGGCGGGTGGTGTTCATGAACCCGGAGGATGTGGCTGAACTGGGACTGGTCCAGGGCCAGCTCGTCGACCTCACGAGTCATTTTCGCGGCGAGGAGCGCGTGGCCCCCCGTTTCATGGTCGCCCCTTATTCGATTCCGCGGCGTTGCACGGCCACTTATTTTCCGGAGGCGAATGTCCTGGTGCCTGTCGACAGCGTGGCCGAGATCAGCAACACGCCCACCTCGAAGTCCGTCGTCATCACGGTGAAACCCAGCGTCGACCTCCCGGACGCCCTCGCCGCGCTGCGGGCCGAGCTGGCCGAGATTTCGGCCTGACCGAAATTGAACAGAAGGTAATGAAGGTAACGAAGCGCCGTCCGTAGGCGACGCCGGGGTTTGCAAGCTGCGCCGAAGTTCCGGTGTTTGGATTCCGATCCCTCCGAATCAAACCCGGCTTGCAATGCAGACGCCAACTACGGACGGCGCTTCGTTACCTTCATTATCTTCTGTGAAAAGGTTTGGGTGCCAGGCGTAAGACCAAGCTCGGGCCATCAACCCACTGAATTTGAACAGAAGGTAACGGAGGCAACGAAGCGTTGGCCGTAGGCGACGCCGGAGTTTTCAAGCTGGGGCCAAATTCCGGTGTTTGGATTCCGATCCC
>JAQGON010000165.1 GCA_028293565.1 Verrucomicrobiota bacterium
GCGGTATCGAACGGAAATGAGAAACGCGCTGCACTGCCAAGCCCATCGACCGCGCCGCCAGCCTGCCCTGCGAGCGTGGTGAATACATAGGGTGTCGCGTAATTGCTCTGTCCGTACAGGACGGCCGGGAGAATCGGGGCGAGCGCAAAAAAGAACGAGCGAAGTGCGGGAAAGAACATGAATTTGCTTTGGAAAGATTTCTTTGTTGAAGCCAAATTTCGAACTTCGCTTTTAAAGCGCAGGCCGGTGTCGCGTCATTCATTGAGGTCCATCCTGTCAATTTTCAACCCTTTCGCCGCGGCAGCGTTCATTCGGCCGGCGGGGCTAGGTTAAAGAGCCAGGCGAGTCCCACGCCGATCAACCGCCGGAAGGAACGAGCGCGTTTTCGGGGTCAGAACCGCCAACCGATGCCGGCCGTCGCTTCGAACGTGTTGAGCCGGGAACCGAACGAGTTCGCGAGCTTGTCGATGTAACGATACCGAGTGTCGAACCGCAGCATGGTCCGCTCGGTGACCATGTATTTCACTCCGCTGCCGGCGACTGCGGTGAAGCTGTTCCTGTCGCCGATGGAAACGCCCTGGCCGTTCCGCGTCCCGACGATCGGCCGATCGAGATTGGCGAAAGCGTAGCCGCCACCGAAGGTGAGGTAGGGAATGTAGCGCGGCGCCGAAGGAATCGCGAAGTGGCGCACGGCGGCGAGCTCGAGCGTGGTGACGTTGAAGTCGAGATCCCCGGCTGGCGTGCCTTTCACCTTGCTCAGACTGTGGCCGAGCGAGAGTTCCGCGCCCCACTGAGGAGTGACGTTGTAGCCGTAGCGTGCGCCGAACGTGAAACTGTCTTTCAGTTTCAACGTGCGGCCCGCGATGGCGCCGTCGATCAGGTTGTCGCCGAAGAAACCACCGGCGTAGACGTGCACCTCCTGGGATTTTGCCAAGACTCCGGCTCGGGCCGACAATGCCGCCAATCCGAGGCCGACGCACGCGAGCAGCGGCGTAAAAAAGAGGATCGCGCGCGTGCCCGCGCCATCCGAATGAGTCTGACGAACCGTTGAGTATTGGGTTTTCATGTTGGGAGCAAAAGGGAATTTACGATGCCCCGCGGCGGGGTGGCTTCTCGTCTGGGCGTTCACGACGCTTTGCGCATCAGCGGGCTTTCATCGCCCATCTCGGCTTGGACGAGCGTCCGCAGGCGCTCACGGGCACGCGTCAACCGGCTTTTCACCGTCCCGATGGCGAGGCCAAGTGCGCGAGCGATCTCCGTGTAGGCGGCGTGCTGGACATTCCGGAGCACCAGAATCCGGCGGTCTTGTTCCGACAGACGCTCCATGCCCTTGGCAATCTGCTCGACGAGATCGTTCTGCTCGGATTCCTCGATTGCCGTCTGGCCTTCGACGGCGATGGCATCGCCGACCAGGCCCTCACGGTCGGGGTGCAGAGGCTGATCGAGGGAGATCGTCTCGTGCCGCTTGCGCCGCTGCCAATACCAGTAGCGGTTGCGCGCCAGGTTTCCCACGATTGCATGCAGCCAGGTGGACAGCGATGACTCGCCCCGAAAATTCGGCGCGGCGCGATAAGCCCGGAGGAACGTGTCCTGCACGATCTCCTCCGCCTCGTGATGGTTGCGCGTCAGGCGCAGGGCCTGCGCGTAAATCCGCGGCCGGTAGACCGCGATGATTTGTTCGAGTGCCTGCGTTGAGCCCGCGCGAAGCCCGTCGACGACTTCACCGTCGTCAAACTTCGCGCGGCTGCGCGGCCAATCGCTGGACGGAATTGCCGGCGGGTGCGAGTTGAGTGCAGCAGTCTTCATGGGCGAGGTGGTGAGGTGGCGATGGGAACCGGGCGTTTGAACGCCGTAAGAATATCCGTTCGGCGGCGCGGCGCCCAATGCCGTGTTTTTCGCCTCGCCCATACCGTGGGTATGAGCTGCAATTTTGCCCATGGAACTGCGTCACCTGCGCTACTTCGCGGCCGTCGCCGCCCATGGAAGTTTCAACCGGGCGGCGCAGATGCTGCATCTCACGCAGCCGGCCCTCAGCCGGCAGGTGAAGGATCTCGAGGAGGAAATCGGCGTGCCGCTCCTCGTGCGCGGGACAAATTCAATTACGCTCACGCCGACCGGCGAATCGTTCTACGAAGACGCGCGGGATCTCATCGCCCGCGCCGACAAAGCGATCCAGCGGGCACGCGGTGAACGCGGCGGTGAAGTCGTGCGCGTCGGTTATGTGTCCGCCGCCGTCACCGGCATCATCCCGCCCGCGCTGGAGAAATTCCAGGCGGCAAGGCCGCGGGTGCGAATTGAACTGATCGACCTCGTTCCGAAGGAAATGAAGGAAGCTGCCGCGCAGGGCGGTCTGGACATCCTGGTGCTGCCCGACCGCGAAACGGACAAGATTCCAGGTTTCCGCTGGACAGGGCTGCGGCGCATCGTCTCGACCTTGGTGATTCCGGCGACGCATCCGCTGGCGAGGCTGAAGAAGATCGCGCCCGCCCGGTTGCGCGACCTGCCGCTCATCGGATTGGGCAAGGAGAACTTTCCTGGCTACACCGCGGACGTCCGGGCGAAACTGCGTCCCTTCGACGTAATTCCGCGCTTCGTCTTGCTGATCAACGACGGGCTGGCATCGCTCTACGCCGCGCTGGAGGCGAATCACGGCGCCGCGATCCTGGCAGACTCGGTTGAAACCACGATGCCGCGAAGCCTCGTGATGCGTCCGTTCGCGCCCGCACTCGCGAGCACGACGATCATGGTGGGAGTGCCGGAAGACCGGCCCAATCAGCACGCAGAGGAGTTCTCGCGACTGCTGCGCGAGGAGGCGCGCCGTTTGCAGGCGCTGACAAAATAGCGATTCGCGACAGACGCCGAGGCGGCAGGTGAGAACTCGCGAATCCGCCTGCTGAGTCTCCCCTTCCAGCACCGAGCGCAGGCATTGCTCAGGCCGAAGATCTAAGTCTCCGTCTTGCGCTCTATGCCGCCGACGGGACGAGCATGCGATTTACGTCCGCGAAACGCTCCGCATCCGCGGGATTAAACTCGCGCAAAAACGTTTGGAACGTGCCCGACTGCCGCAGCAGTCTTGCACCCACGTCGCGCAAGCGGTCCACGCTTTCCGGCGGCAAGCTAAATGAAGTCGGAAGGCTGCTGAAAAAATTCCGCTCCTCGGGGTGGGTGAGTTGATCAAAGTTGATCTCGATCAAATGAGAGGAACGGCCGACTCCGCCTTCCCGCCACTGTTCGAGTTCGCTCCGGAAATCTGCGAGTGCCCGTGCGGTGTTGGTATGGACGAAACCCTCGCTCACCGCGCGCAGGACGTCGGTCACTCCAGGATGGGACCGCGTATTCGATCGCACGGCATGCTCGGCCGACGCATTGACGACGATGACGGCAATATTTCGGACTTGGCTCAGGTTGCAGTCGTGCAGCGCCGCGTCTAGACCGCGGGTCGCAACGTTCAAGTCGAGCAGTCCGTGGAGGCCGAGATTGTCGGAGACGCCGCCGTCGACGAGATGAATGAAGGGGCGGCGTTCAGTATCGAAATACGATCGAACCGCCGAAGCTAACTGCCGCGACACGTGGAGCGCATCCAGATCGACGGACAACCGTTGGGCGAAGGCCGAGCGCGCCGCGCCATCGGCGGCGGCGTGGTTGCGCAACGTCACCGGGCTCAGCACAACGGGTGCGGCTGACGACGCAGCGACGGCTCGACCGATGGTGATTTCGCCGAGATTCGATCCGATGAGATCAAAATTCTGCTGGGTGAACGCGAAAGGCATTCCCGTTACCATGTCGGTCGCATTGACCAAGAGGCGCGGCCGACCCGCCTCATGCGCCAGGTCGCCGAACGTCGCGCCTCCGAAGATTTCGTGGTCATAGAACTCGCCCGCCAAGTCGCTTCGGCCAATGCGCTTCGTCGCCAGCGGGAACCAGTTTTGCGGGCTGGCGAATTTGCGCATCAGTGCGCCCTGCACGTCGCGTTTCAGGAAGATGTTTTCGTAGTCGGCGAACAAACGATCCCCGTGCAGCGCGTAATAGGCGGCGGTAAAGCTGCCACCCGAAACGCCGGAGATTGCCTGCACGTGATCCAGCATGCGCTCCGCCCGGCCGTGGTGATCAATCCGCGTGCGCGACAGTTCCTGGAGCACACCGTAGGCGAGCGCCGCGGCGCGTGTGCCGCCGCCAGAAAAGGTGAGCGCCACGGTCCATTCGGCATTTTCGGGTTTCATTTTGGGGGTAATGGGACGGCGAGCGTGTCAGCGCCGGGAATTTTCGATCACGACGCGAGGATTCGCGGGGCCAACGGCACAGTCGGCCAAGCCGGCGGCAGCCATGATGAGGATGAGCGCGGTTGTTTTCATAGGGTTCCGGGAAAAAGGGCGGCTCACTCGATCGTCATCGCGGCGATTTTCCGGCAACGGAGCCGGAAATGAAAATCGAGTTGCACGGGACTGCCGGGGAAATGGCCCGACACGCTGACGGTGATCGCCACATCGGCCTCGGTCGCGGCCGGCTTGAGCGGCACAAACGTCGGCTCGTATTTGCGGGTTATCTCCTCGATCCATTGCTGAATCGCCGCGCGACCGTCACGACGGCCAAACTGATCCTCGACTGCGGCATCCCGCGTGAAGCACTCGGTGATGGCGGCAACATCGCGGCGATTGGATGTCTCGAAATAACGTTTCACCACTGCGGGTGGGCGGAGGGTCGAATTGGTTTTCATGGCTGCGTGTGACGCCGCTTAGAATATCGTCGAGCCGGTGCGTTGCCCAATGCCGTGTTTCTTGCCTCGCTCATATCAGCGGTATGGCTGGTCCATCCTGCCCGCCCTCGGGAGACAGTTACCGCGGATGACGTAGAGGTGGACCTGCTTTGTCTGGGCGGTTGAAACGCGAAGGCGCAACGAAGCGAAGGAGCTGCTTCATTTACCCTCCTTCCCTTCCGCTCAACGCAGCCTGAACTCTCAACGTTCTGCCAGGGTCGAGGCCGGACGAGCGCCCGTTCCTTTGCCGACCCAAAATCTCACCAGCAGGTCGCGCATTTTCACCACGCCCGCCGCGGGATTCTCCTTGTTCTCGAACTCGATCGAAAGGCCGCTGCCATAGGCGGAATGCGCCAACAGCGGCAGCGCCTGACCGTAGTCGATCGTGCTTTCATTGCCGCGGCGGTCGAAAGCGGCGCCGTTGATATGAGCGTGGAAAACAAAGGGCGCGAGCTGCTCGATTGCAGCCTTTCCTGCCTCGGCATTGTCCCAATTCCGAAAATTCAAGCACAGCCCGACGTGGACGGGATCCGTTCCCTGGATGATTCTAATGATGTCCGCGGGGGTTTTGGCCGGGCCCGGCCCGTTTTCGATCGTCACGCGAAGGCCGAGCTCCCGGGCGAGCGGCAGCATTGCGCGCAAGGCCAGGATCGCACGCTCGACGCCGTCGCTCGCATCGGCGGCGGCGCCGCGACCTGTCTGGCCCAGGCTAACGCAGACCAGCGGAGCGCCGAGGTAACGGGCTGCACGGAGGAGTCGCTTGTCTTTCTCGATCTGCTGCTGGTTCGCATCCGGATCGTCCGACACCAGATTGCCGTCGATCGCCAAGGCCATCAGCACCCGCTTTTCCTTGTGCAGGGCTCGAATGATTCCGTCCAGGGAATCGTCATCCCAAGCGCGCACGTAACGGGCATTCAGTTCGACCCCCTTGATGCCGAGCTTCCGGTAGAGGGCTGGCATCGATTCGGCGGACAGTTCTCCGCTCGCAAACAGATCTTGAAAGCTATCCGTCGCGCAGCTCACGAATCCTCCGCCCTTCAGGTGACAGTCGGTGTCCGGCTGGCGGGCCGCCGCACGGTCCCAGCCTGCATCACCCGGGCCGCTCATTCCGCGAGGGACACTTACGACCGCGAGGCGCTTCGGCCCCTTCCCCACCCCGATCCGGGTCACCTCGCGTTCGAGGCGGGTGTCGATCACGGCGACATCGTCCGAGGCGGTGTTGCTGACGTAGAGGAACTTTCCATCGGGCGTGATATCAAGCCAGTCAGGGGCAATGCCGCTGACCGGGATTGAGCGGAGGAGTTTGTGCTCCGGGACTGAAAAGACATCGACCCCGTTGCCGAAGGAATTCGCGATCCAGACGCGCTGGTTGTCCGGGCTCAGCACGATCCCGTGACTATCGATGTAGGCGAGGATCGATTTGGTTTTGTAGTCGATCTTCGGCAGCTCCACGCGCGCGATGACCTTGCGGGTGGCAATTTCGGCGACGACGAAGCCGTAGAGATCGGTCAATTGGGCATAAAGAAAACGGTCATCGTTGGTGATGGCGCAGGGCCGGGATTCTCCGCCCAGCTTGATGACTCCGATCACGCTCTGGCTCGCGACGTCGATGATGGAGGCGGTCCCGGGCTTTTGCGCGGTGACGTAGATCCATTGTCCGTTTTTGGCGCGGTAGCAATTGTGCGGCGTGGGTCCGACCTGGATGCGCTTGATGGTGCGATGGGTCCCGGTGTCGATCACCTCGACATAATCCGCACCGCGGATCGGGACATAGAGATAGCGGCCGTCAGCGGAAACCGTGAGTTCATTGGGCCGGATACCCACCGGGGCGGTCCAGAGGAGGGTCGAGGTTCCGGTGTCGATTGCCGTGACGTTATCCTCTGCCTCGCTGGTGACGTAGAGCCGCGTCCCGTCGGGGGAGGCCGCGACACCGTGAGGAGAAGAGCACGTGTAAATGCTGCCAATCGCCTTTTGGGTGACGGTGTCGATCGCGGAAATGTCGTTCCCGACGCAGTTGTCGACGTAAAGGATTACATGCGCGGCATCCTTTGCCGGACTGGCTGCCGGGCAAACGAACCCGGGCAAAAGGCCGAGCGTCAACCCGACTATCGTCGAACAAATGCGCCGGAGCCGCTGCATGCCGGTGAGAGTGAAAGGGCAGACCGAGCGCCGCGAGCCTAAGCTGGATTCTCACAGTGATTCGTAATGATAATGTCTGGTTTGAAGCAGCGCCGCGTGTTCGACCGGCGGTTCGGTATCGCTGCCACGGCAGCGCCGCCCTGCCGGCGGAGTTGAGCCCGCCGGTCGAAGACCCGGCGCTGCTTTCGTTCAGCGGTCAATTGCGCGAACGCGGTTGCCGACGGGGTCAGATTTTGTGGGCGTGTTGCCCAAACGACCTTTAATATTGTGGCCGAGGTTGGCGCTGGAGAAAAAACTTTGCTGACGGTCAGTTGAGCGTCGAAGACGGAAGAAACCGAAAAGATTTGCGCAATCGTACGCGGAATGCGGCCAGGAGCCGACTTTCACTCGCGGGCGGGCGGCCACGACTGGGGTCAGATCTGACCCCGTACTCGACTCGTACTCGGCTTCTCCTCGATCTCATCTGTTTATTAGGAGCGCAAAGCAGTGACAAGAGGCACCAGAAACTCCTAGTTTGGACGCGGGACTCATTCCTAGGGAGTTCCGTAACCAAAATGCGTTTGTATTCCGGTAGCGTCGCTGAGTTTGTCGAAGACTCGGCGCACAACAGGATCGCAGATCGTTTGAGCCAGGCATTTGCTATGCAGTTCCGTGCACAACCGTCACCGTCGGAAGTGGCGTCGTGGCGTAATTCCCTTCGCGCAATGTCTCAGGTTGCCGAGCGCGCCGGGCTGAAAGACAACGGCGTCCTGCTGGAGTTTACGCTTCCCGCGACTTCCAGGCGACTGGACTGCATGTTTACAGGCCGCGATCGCTCCAATGGAGCAAATGCACTCATCGTGGAGCTGAAGCAGTGGGAGAGAGCCGTGGAATCTGATGGTGACCGCGTGCTCACGTTCGTTGGCGGCGCGCACCGCGACGTACTGCACCCATCCGCGCAAGTAGGTGGCTACTGCAATTATTTGTCCGACAGTCACACCGCGTTTCATCCAGACACTGATCCGATTTCTCTCACCGGGTGTTCATACCTGCACAACTACGTATTTGAGCCAGGTGATTCTTTGAATGCCCCGAAGTTTGCCGAGTTGCTCCGAGAATTTCCGCTCTACTCGGCCGACGATTCTCAGGGCCTCATTCAGTGCCTCAACGAGCGACTCGGCGGGGGACGGGGCGCCGAGATTCTGAATCGAATCGAGCGGTCGAAATACCGGCCTAGTCCAAAGCTACTCGAACATGTTTCCAAAGTCATCGAAGGAAGGCCCGAATATGTGCTCCTGGACGAACAGATTATTGCCTTCGACCAAGTGCTTGCTGCGGCGCGGCGCGCGAAGGCATCGAAGCGGAAGAACATCGTGCTCGTCATCGGAGGGCCGGGTACCGGGAAATCTGTGATTGCGTTGAACCTATTGGCCAAATTAGCGGGCGAGGGATTCACGAGCCACTACGCCACCGGCTCAAAGTCCTTTACCGAAACGCTTCGCGAAATTGTGGGAAAACGTGCTGCGGCCCTGATCAAATATTTCAACTCCTATACCGAATTGGAACCGGATGCGCTGGATGTGGTGATCTGCGACGAAGCTCACCGCATCCGGACGACGAGTTCCAACCAATACACCCCGGCCGCCAAACGGACCGGGAAAGCCCAGATTGACGAGATCGTCGACGTGGCGCGTACCGCCGTGTTCTTTATCGATGACCGCCAAATTGTCCGCCCAGCCGAGATTGGATCTACGCAATTGATCAGGCAGACTGCCCAGCGATATGGGGCCACGATCCAGGAGATAAATTTGGAAGCGCAGTTCCGCTGCGGCGGATCGGACGGATTCATCCAGTGGGTCGACAATACACTGGAGATCGCGCGAACACCCTCGGTCATTTGGAATCTGAGGGAGCCATTTGAGTTTAAGATCTTCGATACGCCTCAGGCTCTCGACACGGCAATTCGCGGAAAGCTGGTGGAAGGGGCGAGGCGAGAATGACGGCAGGGTTTTGCTGGCCATGGTCTGATCCGATTGCCGGAGGAAACCTAGTGAACGACGTTCGTATCGCAGGTTATGAGCGTCCATGGAATGCTAAGCCGGATGCAGGGCGTCTGGCATCGGGGATTCCGAAATCTTCGCTGTGGGCGTACAAGGAAGGCGGCGAAAATCAGGTTGGCTGCATCTACACAGCTCAGGGATTCGAGTTCGACTATGTCGGCGTCATCTTTGGAACGGACCTCGTTTATCGGCCCGGTACGGGCTGGATCGGGCAAAAGGGGAATTCACACGACAGCGTGGTGAAACGCAGCGGTACGAGTTTCACCGACCTCGTGAAGAACACCTACCGCGTGCTTTTGACTCGGGGAATCAAGGGCTGTTACGTCCACTTCCTCGACAAGGACACCGCAACTTTCTTTAAGAGCAGGACGGAGTTGGTTGTCGCGCCGGATTCCTTCCCAAAGGGCGCCTCCTAATCGATCACCTTACACCCGCTCTCAACCAGATACCGATAAGCGGGCAGCCAGCTTGCGCCGCTTCTCTTCGTCTAGTTCCTGCACAATAAAGTCGATCGGAACCAGCACGCCTTCCGCAGTCACGACGCAATTGGCCGGATGGGCGTCAAATACCGCGACATGATCTCGTAGGTAAGAATAGGATTTATAAAATCCCATCGGTGGAACCTGAAGCCGCTGGCAGCGATAGTCCTCGCGCAGGAGTTTCTCCATTTCCTCAAGCGACGGAGCCTCGCCAACAATGTCGGGCTGAGATGTCACGATCCGCAGTTTGTACCCTTCCTGCTGGATACCGAGCAGCTCCAAGGTGTCGCCAAACAATGCATTGTGCAGGCGCAGGCGCTTCAGATAGGTGAGGGGAGTTCCGGGCAGGAAGATCGGATCTGTCTCATCGAGATCAATGGCATAGCCCGCACCATCCCATTTCGTGAATTTTATCCACCGCTGGGCAGTGGCCTCATGCGTGACGTCGTGCTCCCGCCCACCGGCTCGCGCCGGAGCTATTTCCGCGCCAAGGACGAGATGGCTTTCGAGGCACCATTGCTGGAGCGTGCGCCATTCGTAACCGGAACGCTCCCCTTCATCGAAGCCACGCGCATCCGCTCCATCTGCGCATAAGCTGCGCTCGATGGCCGCGATGGCTGCGTCAAGCGCAGTCGGCGTAGTTCGGCTGGAGTCATCGTCATTGGACATGGAATCTAGACGGGATTGAAATCAAATCAAGTCCTGAGCCGCCAACGCGAAAGAGCAATTCATCCATCGACGACAGTCAATTTGCCCGGCACTGGACAATAGGACAGGTTGCTCGGCGAATCTAACGGGTCTGGCCTCTAGATCCTAAATTTCGGTTAGCCGATGGCGGTAGAGCGTGGATACGAAGGGAGGCGTGCGATCTCAGACACTCCTGCCGTGGCCCGCTGCGGCATCGCTCGACATGCTCCCGGAATTTATTCGCCACGATGTCCGATTCGGCGAGCGTCGTTCGTGGTAGTGACAATGAGAGCGCTTGCTTACATCGCCGCCTGATGAACCGCGTGTCTTATCGTTGGGTCATTGTTGCCGCCGGGGGATTGCTGGGGTGCGTGGCCATCGGGGCCATGTTCTCGCTGCCGGTGTTTCTGGTGCCGATTGTGCGCGAGACGGGGTGGTCGGTGACGGGCGTGTCCACCGCCATGACGATCGGATTCCTGGCCATGGCCGTGGGCAGCGTGCTTTGGGGCATGCTGTCGGATCGGTGGGGAGCTCGCGTGGTGGTTCTGATCGGTTCCTTGGGTGTTGCGGCGAGCCTGGCCTTGGCGAGTCGGGCGACGTCGCTTTTGGAATTCCAACTGGCGTTCGGCATCTTGGTCGGCGGCGCGACCGCCGCAATTTTTGCCCCCATGATGGCGTGCGTCACGGGCTGGTTCCAGACCCACCGCAGCCTGGCGGTGTCGCTCGTGTCCGTCGGCATGGGCATGGCTCCGATGACGATGGCTCCCTTCGCGGCATGGCTGGTCTCTCATCACCATTGGAGAACGTCACTCCTCATCATCGCCGCGGTCTCGGCGGCATTGATGATACCAACGGCGCTGCTCGTACGCCGGCCGCCGGAAGTGAAAGCGGTTGGCCGGTCGGACACCGAGACAACCCCGGACATGACCCTGCGCCAGGTGGTCCGGTCTCCCCAATTCGTGATCCTCCTCCTCACGAATTTTTTCTGCTGCGCCACCCATTCGGGCCCCATCTTTCACACGGTGAGTTACGCGGTGGCTTGCGGGATCCCGATGATTTCGGCGGTGACGATTTACAGCGTCGAAGGCCTGGCGGGCCTGGGCGGCCGCGTGGTGTTCGGCCTGCTGGGCGACCGTTTCGGGGCCAAGCGGATCCTCGCGTCGGGCCTCCTCTTGCAGGCGTTCGGTGCGACGGGATATTTTTTCGCGAGCGAACTCACCGGCTTCTACCTGGCGGCCGCGACCTTTGGCTTTATCTACGCGGGCGTGATGCCGCTGTATGCGGTGCTGGCCCGCGAGAATTTTCCGCCGAGAATGATGGGCACGGTGATCGGAGGCACGGCGATGGCCGGAAGCCTCGGCATGGCGTCCGGTCCGCTGGTGGGCGGCTTGATCTTCGACCGCCTGGGCAGCTATGGCTGGCTCTACCTCGGCTCCGGCGCGATCGGCGTCGGGGCGTTTCTGATCGCACTCACGTTCAAACCGTTTTCCCAAGGCCAGCTCGAGCCGGTCCCAGCAGCCGAAGGAGCGAGCAGCGGGTAGCGAGTGACGGATTCGGAATTGGGGCACCGAGGACGGAAGAGGGCCGATCCGAGGTCACGGAGGGTGGACTGCTTTGCGGCTTTGGGCGCAAATTATTCGGGGAAAGGTGCCGGTTACCGCGGACCCCAGCGGCAAACCTTCCAAGCCGTCGCATCTGTCACCGAAGAGAACTATTTGAACCGGAGGTTTCGATTTCTTTCGACGCCAGGTCGATCTCGCTCCTTACGGTCCATCCCTCCGCTTTCCAGAATTTCATTCCGGCGATGTTGTCGGAAAAAATGAAGATATGGCATTTGTGGATCCCTGCGCCTCCGAGCGCGCGAAGGGCATTGGCGATGAGCAATCGCCCGATTCCTTGACGACGAAAAAGAGGATCCACCGCCAGATGGTGAATGTAGCCGCGCCTGCCGTCGTGCCCGCATAAAACCGCACCAACGATGCGCGAGTTGGCCGCGGCGACGAAACTCATCCCAAGATTACGCTCCAAGTATGTGCGCATTTGCGCCGGCGAGTCCGCTTCGCTGAGACCGATTCCTTCGCAGCGTTGCCACAGCGCGACGACGTCACCGTGCGCGTCCATCGTGAAAGGACGAATTTCCACTTCCGCCGATTTTCCTTCTTTCATATCGCTGCAAGAGCCTGACCTTCCTGAACCAATCGATCAGTGGTTTTCAAATCACCACCGGTTGTGACGCCAGCGTTAACCTGGAGTATCGCGCAGCGCATCGAGCGTTCCATCCGCGCCCGTGTCTCGCGAACTTCTCCGAGCAACTCACTCGGCAGTTTCCAACGCGGGACCTCGGCAAAACCACCAGGCTTGCCCGCGCGGATCAACCGGCGAGCAGCGTCAGCAGGTCGTCGGGGTGGGTCTTCTCGCGCTCGGTCTTCAGGTATTTCTGCCCGCCGTGCGTCAGGACCGTCAGCTTCACCACGCGATCCGCCGTCTTCACGAAAAATTCGTCCGTGCCCGCCTCGATCGCCGCGATCGCGGCCGCCTGCGAAAGCTGCCAGCGCGTGTGGTCGGAATTCACGCCGCGGATCGTCTCAATCCGATCGAGCGGATCGGTGCTGTAAGCACGATTGATGGAGGAAACTGCACGTCGGCGATAGGGTCGGGCCATAAAAAAGGGGGGTCTGCGGAACTGCGTTGGCCGCCAACGTATCCGCGAAACCCCGCGCATGCCACTTATTCCCGCCGTCTCCGGCGAAGTCCGCCCAGACCCGCCGCTTCCAGCGCGAATGACCGCCCTCTTTCGGGGAAAGAACCGCCAAGGGCAAACATGGTCCGGTTCGTGGCGAGGAATTTTCCGGACATCATGTCGCTCGTCACACGTCCCCTTCCGATTCCTGCCGGCGGCTCGCGCCGACGATCGCCCTTGCGTTTTCGAAGCACCGTGCGAGCTTGGCGGCTCGTAAGAGCGTTAGATGGCAGTAGCTGGTGAGTCTTCAGGTGAGCTTGATGTTCAGGTGATGATTCGAAACCCGATGTTCGGGAACACGCTGACAGCGGACGAACACACGAAACACATCACATGAACTCCAAACTATACGTCGGCAACATGTCCTTCAAGACCACCGAGTCCGACCTGCGCAATGCGTTCGGCCAATTCGGTTCCGTCACGGATGTCTACATCGCCAATGACCGCGAGACCGGCCGCCCGCGCGGCTTCGCCTTCGTGACCTTCGCGACCGAAGAGGAAAGCAAGCTCGCCACGGAAAAGATGAACGGCTTCGACCTCGACGGTCGTCCGCTCACCGTGAACGAAGCCAAGCCCAAGGAAGCCATGGGCGGCAGCCGCAACTTCAGCAGCCCGAACCGCCAGCCCGGCGCGTTCAACAACCGGAACTGATCCGGGCGCTTCGGCGCATCACTTCCAGGCGGGGTGCACTGCACCCCGCCTTTTTTTTGCGCCCGGAATTTTTCCCGCAGCGCGATCTGCCACGCCTCACGCCCGGACGCATTGAGAACCCGTTCGACCAGCCAAGGTCTCGTTGTCGGCGAGAACACCGGAGCGGAGGTTGGCCGCAAAAAAGCGCAAGGGCTCCGGGGCTGCGAAGGAGCTGCCATCGCGCCCATAGGCGCACGGGAGATTCACTTCGGAGTCTTGGAGCCCTTGCGCATTTTTGCGGCCGACCTCCCCTTCGGAATTTCTCGCGGAGGATGAGGATTCAGCAGCAGGGCTGCCGTTTTATTTAAATGTTCTAGGCGGCGCCGATCAGCCAGCCCGCCGCGAACACGAGGGCGCCCCCGATCGCGACCTGCGTCGTGGCGGCCAGCGGCGAGGTCTCCATGTAGCGCCAGCGGATCCAGGAAATCACCGCGAGCTCGATGAGCACGACGACGAACGCGATGCCGGTGGCGAGGCGGAAGTCGTGGATCAGATACGGCAAGGTGTGGCCGATGCCGCCAAACGTGGTCATCAATCCGCACACGCTCCCGCGCAGGATCGGGCCGCCGCGGCCGCTGATCTTGCCGTCGTCCGACAGCGCCTCGGCGAATCCCATGCTAATGCCCGCGCCGACCGAGGCCGCGAGCCCGATCTTGAAAGTCTCCGTGGTGTTGCTCGTCGCAAACGCGGCGGCGAAGAGCGGCGCGAGCGTCGAGACGGAGCCGTCCATCAAACCGGCCAGCCCCGGCTGCACGATGCGGAGGACGAAGGACCGCCGTGCCGAATCATGTTCCTCGGCAATCTGGCCCTCCTCGGCCTGCCGGGCGTTGATGCCTTCCGCGAGCGACTCGTGCCGGCTTTCCTCGGCGGCGAGATCGCCGAGCAGCTGGCGCACCGAGGCGTCGCTCACCCGCTGCGCGGCGTTCTGGTAAAAGTTGCGCGACTGGATCTCCATCTGCGCGGCCTCGGCGCGCGCGCGCTCCGGGCGGATGCCGACGCCGAGCAGGCGCGAGCGGCGCGTGTAGAAACCGCGGACGTCCGCGCGCCGGATCAGTGGGATGTGCTCGCCGAAACGCGTGCGGTAGAGATCGATCAGCCGGTGCCGGTGGCCGGATTCCTCGCGCGCCATTTCGTCGAACAGTTCCGCCGTCGCGGGAAATCCGCCGCGCAGCGACTCGGCGAAATCGGCGTAGATCCGTCCGTCCTCCTCCTCCGCCGAAATGGCCAGCGCGAGGAGCTGCTGCTCGGAGAGATCGGTGAAGTTCATCGGGAAAATTCCGCCCGGTTCCGAATCCGGGTGAAATTCCAGATGGAGGGCTTCGGCCGCCCTCGCAATGCCAAAGGCCCTTTGCGGCGGGTGAAGCCGCCGGAGAAAAATCAAGCGGCCGGCAGCGTGAAGAAAAATCCGGCGCCAGGAGCCGTGCCGGGTTGATAGCCGCAGCGGCCGCCCTGGAGTTGAACCAGCCGCTGGATAATCGGGAGACCATAACCCCGCGGGGCGCTGAGCTCGTGGAGCTGCTCGAGCGGAAAAAAGAGGCGCGCCCGCTTTTGCTCGGGCACGCCGGGCCCGCTGTCGCGGAGCCAGCAGCGGTGTTCCCCGTCGATGAGAGTCCAGCCGAGTTCGAGCCGCGGAGCCGGCCCGCCATGCTGCAGGGCGTTGAGGACCAGATGATCCCAGATGATATTCAGCCAGGCGGGCACGCCGCGGAGCGACGGCCACTCCGGCGGCTGGAGCACCGTGGCGCCGGCCTTCATGATCGGCTCATCCAGGCGCCGCAGGGTATCCGCGACGATTTCCGTCATCTCCACCTTCTCCGCGGCCTTCGGATTGGCGGTTGCAATCAGGACCACGCTCAGCCGCTCGACCAGGGTCATGGCTTCGCCCACGGAACCGGAGACCGACTGGGCGAGGCGTTCCGCGATCGAATCCGGCGCGGCGGAAGGATCGCGCAGCGCCTCGTTCGCGGTGCTGATGCAGTTGAGCGGGTTGCGCAGGTCGTGGACCAGCCGCCGGCCGATCGTGCGAAGATCGCCGCGCAGGCGCGCATTGTCGCGCTCGAGCGCCGCCAGCGACGGCGCCGTCGCGGTGCTGCCGCTTTCGGCGGGAGGATGGCCGGCGCGAGCCGCGGTTTTGATTGTTCCGGACTTCATTTCTGGTTCGAGACTTCGACGATGAGACTCTTCAGCCGCTCCAGGTTGATCGGTTTCGTGAGATGGTGCGCGAATCCGGCGTCGAGGCTTTTCTCGATGTCCTCTTCCATCCCGTAGCCGCTGACCGCAATCCCCGTGAGCCCGTGACGATCGCGCATGTGCCGCATCATTCCGCAGCCGCCGCCCTCGTCCGGCAAGCCGAGGTCGCTGATCACGAGATCGAATTCCTGCACGGCCGCGAGCTTGAGCGCCTCGTGCGCCGTCTCGGCGGCGGTGACGTCGTTTTTGGTCGCCTGGAGATAAAGCTGCAGCGTGAGGCGGGTGTCCTTGTGATCCTCGACCAGCAGGATGCGCAGCCGGCGGCCCTGCTTGGGCGGCGCGGAACGCGCGGCGGCAGGCAGCGCAGGAGCGGAAGCCAACGGCCGCAGCGGCAGGTTGAGCGTGAACGTGGCGCCGAGGTTGAGGCCCGGGCTTTCGGCGCGGATGGCGCCCCCGTGCGCGGCGAGGATCGACGTGGCGATCGCCAGCCCGAGCCCGCCGAACTGCCGCGTGATGTGCCGGCTGCCCTGCTCGAAGGCGTCGAACAATTTGAGCGAATCGTGCGGATTGAAGCCGATGCCGGAATCCCTCACCTCGACCCAGACGCTGGGCTGGGTGGTGTTGCCGGTGCGGATCGTCACCTGCCCTCCCATGGGCGTGAACTTGATCGCGTTGCGGATGAGATTCCACACCGCCTGCTGGAGACGCACGGCATCGCCGGTGGTCATGGTTTCCAAGGCGTCAAGGTGCAGGTTGAAACGAAGGCGTTTTTCCTCGGCGTCGGAGGCGCAGATTTCCATCGCGCGCTTGACGACGTTGTGGAGGTCCATCGGGCCGGGCTGCAGCTCGAGCTTGCCTTTCGCGATCCGGGTCAGGTCGAGCAGGTCGTCGATGAGGTGAGCCTCGAGCTCGATGTTGCGGCGGATCAGGGCGAGGCCGCTCCGGACGTGCGGCGGAAGTTTCTTCGTCTGCTCGAGCGCGACGGTGGCCATCAGCGCGGGGTTGAGCGGCGTGCGCAGCTCGTGGCTGAGGGCGGCGAGAAATGCGTCCTTCGCGAGATTGGCCTTGTCGGCGAGATCCTTGGCGAGCCGCAGTTGCTGCTGGCTCTTCTGCTCCGTCAGATCGGTCACGACCACGCACAGGATATTCTGCCCCAGCGCCGGCAGGCGGCTGGCGGTGAGGTGGACGGCCAGGGTGCTGCCATCGGGGCACAGCAGGACGCTCTCGTGCTTCACGACGTCGCGCTGCTCGGTGAAGACGGTCGAGAGGCTGTCCCACGCCTCGGCGACGAAATGGTTCGCCATGCCGGCGCTGATGACGCGCTCGAGCGGGGTCTTCACCATTTCGGCGAAGCGCTGGTTGCAGTAGAGAATGAGCCCGTCCTGCGAGGCGGTGATCGCGCCTTCCTGCATCTGCTCGACGTAGACCCGGTACCGCTCCTCGGCGCCGGTGAGGCTGTAGATCTTGCTGCCGGCGGCGCCCTTGACGACGACGGCGTCGACGGCGCCGCTCTGGATCGCGTCGAGGGTTTCCTGAGCTTCCCGGAGCCGGTCACAGAGGGCAAAGAACTTCTTGTCGCTGATCCAGCGACCCGAAGTCGTCCGGCCGTTTTTCGCGGCCTTGACCGGAATGGCCTTTTTCGCGGGCTTCGGCATGAGCCGCTTTCTCATAGCGCCATCCAGGCAGTCGACGCGGACCGCACCGCGAGGTTGAGCCCGACGAGCACCTTGTCGCGATCGGAGAGATTCCCGATCAAACGCCGGAGCGGTTTGGGCGTGATCCTGATCAGCGTGGGCGCGGCGATGATCTGTTCGTTCGAGGCCTGCAGGGGCTGCTGGTAAATGTCGATGACCTTGAGGTCGTAACGGCCGGCGAGAAACTCCTCGCACAAGGCGCGGACGTTGGCGATGGCCTGACCAGAGCGCGAGCTCGTGCCGGTGACGTACAGCCGGAGCTCGTAACGCTGCTTTTTCGAAGTTTCGTGCAGCAGCGCCTCGAATTCGGACGTGCGATTGCCGTCGGCCGCGGCCGGCGACCGGCGGGGGGACGACCGTCGAGGCGACGCCTTCCTGGCCCGGGCGCGCGATTTGGTCTTGGCGGACATCAGGGGAGGGAGCGATTCACCCGGGTGCGCGAAGGGACATCCATGCCAGCGAGCACGCGCTCGACGTTGGAGAGGTCGCCGATGACGCGCTTGATCGGCTGCGGCAGCTTCCGCACGAGCGTCGGCAGGGCCACGATCTGGTCGAGGTGCGCCCGGTGCGGCGCCTTGGTGAGGTCGATCACCTCGATCCGGTAGTGGCCCGCGAGATGTTCGTCGCAGATGCCCTTGAGGTTGGAAAAGGCCGCGAGCGAACTGGTGGACTGGCCGGCCACGTAGAGGCGGAGGAGCCAGGGCACGAGCAGGGCGGAGTCGCCACGGGCGGGTGCGGGGGTCTTGGAAGAGCGGACCCGCGCGGGCTTGGCCCGGGGTTTCTTCTTCGCGGAAACAGGTTTCTTTTTCATGGGGGGTCTCAGCCTCTCTTCGTTTTGCCGGCCTGCCGGCTCTTCGCCGTGGCCAGCCGGTCGGTCATGATCTGGTCGGTTTTGGACTGCTGGCTGGCGACGGCGCGGCCGAATTCCTTTTTCTCCGCCTCGAAGCCCGCGCGCAGCGCCTCGACCTGGGCCTCGACGGCCTGCCTCCGGTAATCGAGGACGAGCTGCTTGCGCTGGATCTCCTCGTGGAGCGATTTTTCCGCGGCGGCGTCCTGCGTCTCCTGGATCAGGCGGGCCGAGCCAGTGAGCACGCCGGTGGGACCGAGGTACGTCGGCACGA
Organism: Verrucomicrobiota bacterium; assembly: GCA_028293565.1. GTDB lineage: Bacteria > Verrucomicrobiota > Verrucomicrobiia > Opitutales > Opitutaceae > Opi-474. Next base: position 18,533 of record JAQGON010000165.1, read on the forward strand.
GCCGCAACCCTTGGGACGTGATAAGAAACTCGCGCACCTGGTTCGAGTGCGCCATGCCCCGCGACTTCAGGACGTAGAGTCCCCGGTTGCGCTCCCCGCCCAGCTCGATGTCGCTGAGCAGAAGCCAGGTGTCGACGATCGAGCTCATGCCCTCGTCGGTTTCCTGCGCCGTGGCGACGTTCGAGAGGCTGACAAAAAACGCGGTGATGACCCGCTTGCGCAGGAAATCGACGAGGCGGATCAGCATGTTGTTCGACTCGTCGCTGTTTCCGGCGGTCGCGAGATTCGTGACCGGGTCGAGGATGACGACCGCGGGCTTGAAGTCGTCGACGAGCCGGTGCAGCTGCACGAGGTGCATTTCGAGCCCGTGCACCGTCGGACGGGTGGCGTGAAACTGGAGCAGCCCGGCTTCGACGTGCGGCGCGAGATCGATGCCGATCGAGAGCATGTTGCGCAGGATCTGGGCCTCGGACTCCTCGAAGGAAAAGTACATGCAGCGCTCGCCGCGCGAGCAGGTCGCGAAAGCGAGACTGGCGGCCAGGCTCGTTTTCCCGGTGCCGGCGGTCCCGCTGAGCATGACGGTGCTTCCGCGATAAAATCCCTTGCCGCCGAGCATGTCGTCGAGCTGGGCCACGCCGGTGGAGACGCGCTTGTTCGAAACGTCGTAGTCCATGCTGGCCGAGCTGAGCGGCAGCACCGAGATTCCCTTCGTGTCGATCAGGAAGGGGTATTCGTTGGCGCCGTGGGTGGACCCGCGGTATTTCACGATCCGCAGGCGGCGCGTGGAGATCTGGCCGATCACGCGGTGGTCGAGCAGGACGACGCAGTCGGAGACATATTCCTCGAGCCCGTAGCGCGTGAGGAGGCCGTCGCCGCGCTCCGCGGTGATCACGGTCGTCATTCCGCGCGCCTTGAGCCAGGCGAACAGCCGCCGCAGCTCGCCCCGGAGGATCGCCTGGTTGTTCAGGCCGGCGAACAGCGACTCGATGGTGTCGAGCACCACGCGCTTCGCGCCGATGCTGTCGATCGCGTGGCCGAGCCGGATGAAGAGCCCCTCGAGGTCATATTCGCCGTTTTCCTCGATCTCGCTCCGATTGACGTAGACATGGTCGACGACGAGCTGCTTGCGGGCAACGAGGTCCGCGATGTTGAACCCGAGCGACGCGACGTTCTTCCGGACGTCGGCGGCGCTCTCCTCAAACGTCATCAGCACTCCCGGCTCCTTGAACTGGATCGCGCCGCGCACGAGAAATTCGATCGCCATGAGCGATTTGCCGCAGCCCGCGGATCCGCACACGAGGGAAGGCCGGCCGGCGGGGAGGCCACCGCCGGTGATTTCATCGAAACCGGTGATGCCCGTGGGTACTTTCGCGAGCCGGTCGGTGCCGGCGATGATTTTGTTGAGTTTGGACATGGAATTCAAAGAATCAGAGACGAATGAGCTGAAGGCGGGGAATTTTGCCGGGAGGCCTTGACGCCGTGCACCGCAGCGGTCCAAGACGGAGAATAGCTAGCCGAGGCGATTTCGATCCTTAGCTAGCAAAGGTTCTCTGATGCGTAAAACGGGGGTTCGTTCCAGACTGCGATGCGATTTATCGGATAATGTGGAAGGGGGCGTCCCCTGCAGTCGTTTGCCGGGCAGCGGCGAATCAAAATTTGGACTTCGCGGCCACGGTTTTTTTCTCCAAACCACACGGTGCCATGACCTACGCCGAAATTGCCGCCGCCCTGCCGAAAACCGCCGTCACGTCCATCGAGGGGCTGCCCTTCCCCCTTCTCGCCTCGGGCAAAGTGCGCGAGATCTACGATCTCGGCGACGCGCTGCTGCTCGTCGCGACCGACCGGTTGTCGGCCTTCGACGTCATTCTGCCGGATGGCATTCCCGGCAAGGGCGCGATCCTGACCCAGATGAGCAACTGGTGGTTCGAGCAGACGAAGGGACTCATTCAGAATCACCTGCTGCCCGATCAGCCGGGAGAGCTCAGGCGGCGCGGGATCACCGAGGCCGACCTCCAGCTTCGGAGCATGGTCGTGCGCAAATTGAAACCGCTCACGATCGAATGCGTGGCGCGCGGTTACCTGATTGGCAGCGGCTGGTCGTCGTATCAGAAGACCGGCGCGGTGTGCGGAATCAAACTCCCGCCCGGACTGCGCCAGGCGGACCGGCTGGCGCAGCCGATCTTCACGCCGACGACCAAGGCGCCGAAGGGACAGCACGACGAGCCGATCGACGACGCCCAGGGGGCGGCCACGATCGGCGCGGAGCTTTACCAGCGCGTCAAGGACACCAGCCTCGCGCTGTACAAATTCGGCCACGATCGCGCACGGAAGGCCGGGATGATTCTCGCCGACACCAAGTTCGAGTTCGGCACCGATGACGCCGGCAGCCTTTATCTGATCGACGAAGTGCTGACGCCTGATTCGTCGCGTTACTGGCCCGCCGAGAGCTACGCGACGAACCAATCACCGCCCAGCTACGACAAGCAGTTTGTCCGCGACCACCTGGTGGCCATCAAATGGAACCAGGGCCCGCCCGCGCCCAGGCTTCCCGTCGACGTGATCCTGCGGACGCAGGAAAAATATCTGGCCGCGCTGAAGAATCTGATCGGTTGAGGCGGTTGAAAATTCGGTCTGGTTGAACAGAAGGGAACGGAAGGGAACGAAGGCGGTTCGCTTCGGGCGGACGGGCTTTTTTTGGTGGGCTTGGGTCCGGCGGAACGGGTCGGAGACCCGTTTTACTGCATCACGCCGGTGCGGCGGATGGGGGAGGTCGCTCCGCTTTCGGCGCGGATCAGCTCGCGGCGGAGCCAGTCGAGGGCGGCGTTGACGGCGCGGCTCTTCACCGTCGGGCGCGGGCCGGGATAGCTGAGTTTCTTCGACCACACGCCATGCGGCGCGTGGAGCGCGATGAACATCGTGCCGACCGGATTGCCGTTCGCGCCTTCCGACGCGCTCGCGCCCGCGAAACCCGTCACCGCCAGGGCGTAATCCGCGCCGAGCGTTTCCGCGGCGCCCGTCGCCATCGCGACCGCGCCTTCGGGGCTCACGGAGCCATGCTGGAGCAGCAGGCACTCGGGCACGTCGAGGAGCTGCATCTTCGCGTCGTTCGTGCAGCAGACGACGCCGCCGGCGAAAAATTTGCACGCCCCGCACACCTCCGTGACGGCGTGCGCGAGCAGGCCGCCGGTGGCCGTCTCCGCCACCGCGAGTTTCTTTTCCTGCGCCCGCAGGAGATCGGCGCAGACCTTCGCGAGCGAATCATGGCCGTAGCACATGAAGTCCTCGCCGAGCAGCTGCGCACATTCCGCGGCCACCTTGTCGAGCTCGGCAAAGGAAAGTTTTCCACTCGGCGAGCTCACACGGCAGTCGACCTGCCCCTGGTGCGCACAAAACGCCACGCTCAGCGCCTCGCCATGCCGGTCGAAGATCGGCTGCAGCCGCGTCTCGAGCGCCGACTCGCCGATCCCCGCCGTGCGGAGCTGCACGTAGGCCTCGCGGCCGAGCAGCAACCCGAGTTTCGCGAGGCGCGGAATCACCTGTTCGACAAACATCGGCTGCAGTTCGTTCGGCGGCCCGGGCAGCATGCAGAGCACCTTGCCCTCCTGCTCGACCCAAAGGCCCGGCGCCGTGCCATGCGAATTGGGCAGGACCACGCCGCGTTCGAACCGGTAGGCCTGCTTCAGGTTGTTCGGCGTCATCTTCCGCCCGAAGGCCGCGAAGCGGTCCATCATCGCCTTCTCGATGTCGCGGTCGAACACGAGCTTCTGCCCGAGCACCGCGGCGATGACCTCGCGCGTGCGGTCGTCGCAGGTCGGACCGAGCCCGCCGGTCGTGATGATCACGTCGGCCGCCTTCCAGCTTTCGCGGAACTGGCGCTCGATGTCCTCGGCTTCGTCCGTAATCGTCACATTGCGCGAGAGAAGCACGCCCCGCCGCCCCAGCTGCGCGCCGATGAAGGTCAGATGCCCGTTGCCCGTCAGCCCCAGCAACAGCTCGTCCCCAAGCGTCAGGAGCTCGTAGCGCTTGGCCGCGAAGGGGGGGGATGAGGAGTGATGGGAGCCGGTTGAAACCATACTTGCGAGCGGGGGAGGTTAGGCAAATTCTGCCAAAATGCCAGCGACTCAGCCAAACGCGGCGCCGCCTTGGTGTCACGACTCCAATGGACCGAGGCTGTCGCCTTCGCCGCAGCGGTCCCCTCTCGGGGAAATCGGGCATTGTCCGGGCTTTGCAACGCCGGACGGGCATCATCGGAGATGAGCAAAGCGCCGACATTGAAGGAAAAGCTGCGCCGGCTTCCGGACAAGCCGGGCGTGTACCTGATGAAGGACCGGCTGGGCCGGATCATTTATGTCGGCAAGGCGAAGAGCCTGAAAAAGCGCGTCTCGTCCTATTTCCAGCGGGGGCGGATCCGCACGCTCTCGCAGCCGAAAATCCGCGCGCTGATCGACATGATCGAGGACCTCGACACGATCGAGGTGAAGTCCGAGCCGGAGGCCCTGCTGCTCGAGGGGAAACTGATCAAGCAGTGGCGTCCGCGGTACAACACCGACTTCACCGACGACAAACGCTTCCTGCTCGTGCGCATCGATCCCACCGAGGAGCTCCCGCGTTTCCGGCTGACCCGGATCAAGAAGGATGACCGCTCGCGCTACTTCGGGCCGTTCGCCCACAGCGGGCTGCTGCGCAAGACGCTCGCCCAGATGCGGCGGCAGTTCGGGATCCTGCTCGGCGACGGCACGCCGGAGCGGCTGGCGGACGGAACCTGGCGGCTGTACGACGACGTCCGGCAGGAGCTCTACGGCGCGCGGACGATCGTCACGCCCGAGGATTATCGCCGCCGCGTCGAGGATGCCTGCACGTTTCTCGAGGGCAAATCGCGCGAATGGCTCGAGACGCTCCGCGCGGAGATGACGACCGCCGCCGTCAACCAGGCCTTCGAAAAGGCGGCGGAACTGCGCGACGTCGTTTTCGCGCTGGAGCAGACGCTCGCGAAAACGCGGCGCTTCGAGCGGCTCGACCCGACGCGACCCGCCCGGGACCTGGACGCGCTGCGGGAACTGGGCGAGGTGCTGCGGCTGCCGGGCCCGCCGCGCACGATGGAGTGCTTCGACATCTCGCACATCTCGGGAACCTTCGTGGTCGCGTCGATGGTGCATTTTGCCGACGGGCGTCCGGACAAGGACCACTACCGCCGTTTCCAGATCAAGAGCTTCATCGGCAACGACGATTTCCGCGCGATGGAGGAGGTGGTGGGACGCCGCTATCGCCGGCTCGCGGAAGAGGGAAAACCCTTTCCCGACCTCGTCGTGATCGACGGCGGGCGCGGGCAGATCAGCGCGGCGTTGAAGGCCTTCATCGGCCTGGAGGCGATGCCGCCGCCGATCATCGGGCTGGCGAAGAAGCATGAGACGGTGATTTTTCCCGACGAGCGGCCGCCCCTCAACTTGCCGCTGAGCTCGCCGGCGCTCAACCTGCTGCAGCGCCTGCGCGACGAGGCGCACCGTTTCGCCAACACCTACAACGCGAAGCTTCGCTCGAAGAAAATCCGCGAGAGCGTCCTGGACGATTTCAGCGGCCTCGGTCCCGTCCGACGCGGGGCGCTGCTCGCGCATTTCGGGTCGATGGAGCGCATGCGCCGGGCGACCGTCGCGGAGATCCGCGAGGTCGAGGGATTCGGGCCGAAGCTGGCGGCGGAGCTGCAGGCGTTTCTCCAGCGCGAACCCGCCGACGACGTCGAAGCCAGCGTGCCGGCGGAAGAGCAGGTGATTGAACAGGTGATCAAGCCCGCGGATGAGGCGGCGGAGAAGCCGGCACCGGAATCGTAGCCGCGAGGGGAAACGTTTTTGGAACCGCAATTGGTTCCTCGAAATCCACCGGGCAGGAACGATTCGCTCGCCTGAGCGGGAAAATCCACGACGCTCGGGTCGGATGAAACACCTCGGGCTCTTCGCGCTGGTCCTGGGAATCGCCACGGTCGGCCACGCCGACGTCACTCTCGCGCCGCTGTTCCAGGACCATGCCGTTCTCCAGCGCGATCGCCCCCTGCCGGTCTGGGGGCGCGCCGATCCCGGGGAGCACGTCACGGTCACGTTCAAGGGCCAGCAGGTCGGCACGACGGCGGGGGCGGATGGGCGCTGGATTCTGTACCTGGAGGCGCAACCGGCTTCGGTCGAGCCGGCGGTCATGGTGGTGGCGGGGAAGAATTCGGTGACGATCGACGACCTGCTGGTGGGCGAGGTCTGGCTCGCATCGGGCCAGTCGAACATGGAATGGCCCGTTGCGAGTTCCACCGATGCGGAAAATGAGATCGCCACCGCGCATTATCCGCAGCTGCGGCACATCAAGATCGAGCACACGGTGGCCTCGGCGCCGGCCGACACGGTGCAGTCGACCGGATGGCGTCCCGCCACGCCGGATGCCGTGGGCGAGTTTTCGGCGGTGGGTTATTTCTTCGCGCGCGAGCTGCATCGCCGGCTGGGCGTGCCCGTGGGCTTGATCAACTGCTCGTATGGCGGCACCGCCGTGGAGGCCTGGACGGGCGCCACGGCGCTGCGAGCGACGGCGGCGTTTGCGGCGGTCGACGAGCGCTGGCGGAAGGACGTCGCGGAATTTCCGGACCGCTTGGCGAAATATCCCGGCGAGCAGGAGGCCTTCGCCAAGGCGGAGGAGATTGCGCGCGCCACGAAGACGAAAAATCCCCTGCCTTGGCCGCATCCGCCCGTGGGCCCGGGAACGGCGTATGAAATCAGCGGGCTGTTCAACGGCATGGTCGCTCCGCTGCAGCCGTACGCGGTGCGGGGAATCATCTGGTACCAGGGGGAGGCGAACTGGGCGCATCCCGCGGAGTACGCCGAGCTGTTCCCCGCAATGATCCGGTCCTGGCGCGCCGGCTGGGGCGACGCGACGCTGCCGTTCTATTTCGTGCAGCTCGCAAGCTACCTCGTCCCGGAGGATCCGACCCACCGGGGGTGGGCTTATTTTCGCGAGGCCCAGATGCAGGCCCTGCTGCTCGGCTCGACGGAAATGACGACGGCGATCGACATCGGAGATCCGAAGGACATTCACCCGCGCAACAAACAGGAGGTCGGGCGCAGGCTCGCGATGATTGCCAAGTCGCAGGCATACGGGGTGCCGGCGGATTTCTCCGGACCGGTCTTCGAGCGCGCGATCCGCGAAGGCAGCGCGATGCGCGTGTATTTCAGCCACGCCGTGACGGGCCTGATTTCCTACGACAAGCCCGTCCAGTCACTCGAGCTGGCCGGCGCGGATCTGCGGTTTTATCCGGCGGCCGGAAAGATCGACCGCGGCACGCTGCTCGTCAGCGCACGCGAGGTGCGGGAGCCGGTGGCGGTGCGTTACGCCTGGAGCAACGCACCGGTGGCGAATCTCTACAACGGAGCCGGCCTCCCCGCGCTCCCGTTCCGGAGCGATCGGTGACGCGCGGGGCGCGTCCGGAATTCGAAATTCGTAATTCGGAATTCGGGGCCGGCGATCGCCGTTGGATCCCCATACCTCGAATTCCGAATTTCGAATTACGAATTCCGCGCGCGCAGAGCGAGAGCGCGCGTTACGGCAGCTCGTAGATTTCGACGAGCGCCGTGCCGGTGGTGCCGGTGCTGCTCTTCACCTGCGCGGAATAGGTGCCGGGAGGAAGGTTGACGATGATGGCGGCGTCGGCGCTGCCCGAGCCGAAGGCGAACGCGCCGGCCTGCGTCGCCGCGAGCGCGATCTCCGCGCCGGTGGCGCCGGGCTGCCCCGCCGTGACGGTGACCGGCGTTCCCCAGTTGTCGTTCTGCGCGATCACCACGCCGCCCGCGTCGTAAAGGTTCAGCACCGGGTCCGCCATGTAGGCCGACACGCCATAGTTGCCGAGCGCCGGACCCACGCCGCGGATCAGGATCCGCTTGCTGGCCGAGCCGCTCACCACGAAGCCGCCGATCAAGGTGGTAGCCCCCGAATTTGCCGTGGAGCGCGAGGAAAGGTTCACGAGCCGCGGAGCGGCCGCCGAACTGTCGGTGCCGGTGTCGTAAACTTCCGTCAGGGCGATGCCGCTCGCGCCCGTCGTGTCAGACACCACGACCGAGTAACGGCCGGGAGCCAGCGAGACGAGCAGCGCGGCGTCCGCGCTGCCGGCGATCAGCGGAAAGGCGCCGACCTGGTTGAAGACTCCGGTCAGCGTCGCACTGCCGCCCCAGCCCGCGTTCGAGCCGACGAGGGTGCCCGCGGAATTGAAGACTCCCAGCTGGGGATGCGCGATGCCGGTCACGCCGAAAGGCGTCAGGCCCGGACCGACGGCGCGCAGCAGGACGGTCTGCGTCGTCGTGCCGCCGATGACCAGGCCGGCGATCAGCGGGTCGCCCGCCGTGACCTGCGCGCGGGTGGAAAGATTGATGAACCGCACCACGGAGGCGCCGCCCGCCGACGGATTGACGATCAGCACCAGATTCGCCGTCGCGGAACCCGCGGAGGTGGTCGCTTTCAAGGTCACGTTAAACGTCCCCGTCTGCGTCGTCGTTCCCGAGATGATCCCGGTGGCCGGGTCGATGCTGAGGCCGGCCGGCAGGCCCGTGGCGCTGAAGGTCGCGCCGGTGACGTTGGTGATGATCCCGTAATAGAAATTCGACCCGAGTGTCCCGCTGGCCGTCGTCGCACTCAGGATCTGCGGGGTCACCGGAACGGCGCCGGAAAAAATCACGCGAACGGTTTCGACGACGCCTGAAGAACCGTATTGCGACGTGGGGGTCGTCCCGCGGGCCCGAAGGAACACCGCGGAATTCGCCGGCAAGGTCGCGCCCGCGAGCTGCCACGTGTCGGACGTGCCGACGCGCGCGGCCTGGCCCAGCGTGGTCCAGGTGCGGCCATCGCTCGAGTCTTCGAGGATAACGGAGCTGACCGCCGGGCCCGAGCCCGTGCGCGTCCAGGTGATCGTCGTGAAGGTGGAGTCGACCGTGAGCGCTTCGAGCACCGGGGTCGACGATGCGACGCGGGCGAGGCCGTAGCGCGCCAGGGTTCCCACCGAGGAGAAACCGCCGCCGAAGATCACCTTGCCGCTCCGCGTCAGTGCCGTCGCGGTGACGGAGCCGTTGACATTGGGATTGAAGGCCGGATCGGCCGCGCCCGTGGAAGCGAGCTGCGCGAGGGACGAAACGGAGACTCCGCCGATGGCGGTGAACGCGCCTCCGACGATGATGCTGCCGTTGGATTGGACGATGATGGAATTGACGTTGCCGTTGGGAGACGCGCTGAACGTGGAATCCGTCGTCCCGTTCGCGTTCAAGCGAACGAGTTGTCCCGGCGCCGCGCCGCCGACGAGAATCTTCCCGTCGGGCTGGAGCGCGATCACATTGACTGCGCCCAGGGCGGCGGGATTGAACGACGCGTCGAGGGTGCCGTCCGCGTTCAGGCGCTCGAGGGTGCCGTGCGCGGCGCCGCCGAAACCGACGGACGTCCCGCCGAGGAGAACCTTGCCGTCGGGCTGGAGCACGAGAACCGCCGGGCCGCCGGTCGCAGACGGGCTGGCGCTGAAGGTGGTGTCGATGGTTCCGGCCGCGTTGAGCTGGGCCACGCCGGTGCGCGTGGCGCCGGCGATGGTGGTGAACGTGCCGGCCACGATGGCGCGGCCGTCGGGCCGCAGCGCAACGGAGTACACCGCACCGTTCGGATTCGGCGCGAAGGACGCCGAGGCCGAGCCCCCCGAGTTGAGCAGCGCGAGATTGCTGAGGGCCGAGCCGCCGATGGAGCTGAAGGAGCCGCCCACGAGGATCGAGCCCGAGGGCTCCAGCGTGGTGAAAAGCCCGCCGACCAGGATTGAACCGTCCGAAGTGACCGCCAGCGCCGTGACGGTGCCGTTGGGATTGGGATCAAACGCGCCATCCACCGTGCCGTCGGAATTCAGGCGGGCGAGTCGCGCGCGCGACACCGCGACGGTCGAACCGGCAGGCTTCAAGGTCGTGAAAGTGCCGCCGGCAATGATTTTCCCGTCGGCCTGGAGCGCGAGCGTTGCGACGGGCGCGTTGACGTTCGGATCGAAGGTGGTGTCGAGCGAGCCGTCGCTGTTCACCCGCGCGAGGTTGTTCCGCGTGATGATCGTCGCCGAGCCATTGGCCTGGAGAAAACTGAAGGAGCCGCCGAGCACGACTTTTCCATCCGGCTGGAGCGCGAGCGCGACGACGTTGCCGCTCGCGCCCGGGTCGAACGTCGCGTCCACGGAATTGTCGGCCTTGATGCGGGCGATGTGGTTGCGCGTCAGGACCGTGGTGGATCCCGAGGAGGCGATCATCGTGGTGAATGCGCCGCCGACGAGCAGCGCGCCGTCGGGCTGCAGCACCATGGTATAGACGGCGCTGTTCGGATTCGGATTGAGGGTGTTGTCGTACGATCCGTCCGCCTTCACGCGGGCCACGTAATTGATCGACGTGGAGCTCGTGGCGCCATTCGGCTGGATGCTGGTGAAGCTGCCGCCGAGGAGAATGTAACCGTTGGGCTGCACGAGCAACGTGTTCACCGTGCCGTTCGCGGTGGGATTGAACGCCGTGTCGAGCGAACCGTCGGAATTCACGCGAGCGATGTACTGCCGGCTGGTGCCGCCCACGTTCAGGAACGCGCCGCCGAGGACGATTTTCCCGTCGGGCTGGAGGGCGATCGCGTTGACGGTGGCGTCCGGTCTCGGATTGAACCCCGTGTCGAGGCTGCCGTCGGCATTCAGGCGGATGAGAAACCCGCCGGTCTGGCCCGTCAGGTCGATGATGTTGCCCGCCAGGAGAATTTTTCCGTCAGGCTGCACGAGGACCGAGCTGATCTGGCCGCCGAGCTGCGTGGTGCCGCCCGGCCGGAAGGAGGTGCGGAGCGTGCCGTCGCTGTTCAGCCACGCCAGGTTGGTCAGCTGCGTGCCGACCGTGCCGCCGTTGAGGCGCGTGGCCACGGCGTTGACCGGGCCGTTCGCGTCGGGGTTGAACGCCAGGTCCGGCACGCTCTCGGTGTTGAACCGCGCAAGGTTGGCGCTCGAGTTGCCGCCGAGCGAGGTGAACGCCCCGCCCACGAGAATGCGTCCGTCGGCCTGCACGGTCAGCGAATTGATCACGGCCCCCGTCGAGCCGCCGGTGCCCGGGACAAGGAAGGTGGAATCCACCGACGCATCCGCGTTGAGCCGCGCGAGCTGGTTGCGCGCCACCGGCGAGGCGGTGTTCGATTTCAACGTCGTGAACGCGCCGCCGATCAGGATGCGGGCGTCCGGCTGCACCGCGATCGCGATCACCTGGTTGCCGACGCGCTCGCCAATGCCGGCGTCGAACGCGCTGTCGACGACGCCATCCGCGTTGATCCGCGCGAGATAACTGCGCGGCACCGCCGTCGGGTTGTCGACGTCCGACGCGAACTGGGTGAACAACCCGCCCGCGATCACCTTGCCGTCAGCCTGCAGCGCCAGCGAGCGCACGACGTTGTTGGCGCCCGGATCGTAATCGGGATCGACGGTGCCGTCGGTGTTCAGCCGGGCGATTCCGCGGCGGAAACTCGTGGTGGTCTTGCCCGTGGTCGTCGTGCCGTCCGCGTTGACGGTGGTGACGGTCACGGTCGGGGCGTTGGTGGGCTGGAGGAAAGTAAAGGCGCCGCCGATGATCACCTTGCCGTCGGCCTGGACGGCGATGGCATTGACCTGCTTGTCGGCGCTCGGGTTGTAGGTCGCGTCGAGGGTGCCGTCCGTGTTGATGCGCGCGATGTTCGCGCGATTTCCGGTCGCGAATCCGAGGAAGTTGCCGCCGACCAGGATTTTTCCGTCGCCCTGGATCTTGATCGCAAAAACCGCGCCGCCGGCCTGCGGATCGAACGGGCTGTCGAGCGATCCGTCGGTGTTCAGCCGCGCGAGGCGATTGCGCGCGATCGATTGCGAGGATCCGTTGGGCCGCAGCGAGAGAAAATAACCGCCGACCAGGATCTTGCCGTCCGACTGGAGGGCGAGCGCGTTCACCTGGGCGTCGAAATTCGGCTCAAACGACGCATCCAGCGAACCGTCGGTGTTGAGGCGTGCCACGCGGAGCTTCGCAACGCCCTTCACCGTGGTGAAGGTGCCGCCGATCAGAATCTTCCCGTCGGACTGAAGGGCAATCGCGTCGACCTGTCCGTTCAGGTTCGGATCGAAGCCGGTGTCGATCGTTCCGTTCGCATTGAGGCGCGCGAAGTAGTTGCGCGTCGCGCCGCCGATCGTCGTGAACGAGCCGCCGACGAGCGCCTTGCCGTCCGGCTGGACCAGCAGGGCCAGCACGCGCCCGTTGGTGTCCGGATTGAAATCGGCGTCGAGCGTGCCGTCGAGGTTCACCCGCGCGAGATGGCTGCGGGGCGCCGCTGTGAACGCGGTGCCAGGCTGAAGCTGCGTGAAATTTCCTCCGAGCAGGATTTCGCCGTCCGACTGCTCGGCGATCGCGTTCACCGTCGAGTTCGGGCCGGAATCGAACCCCTCGTCGAGCGTGCCGTCCGGATTGATCCGGGCGACATTGGTGCGGCGGGTCGAGGCGACCGCGGCAAACGAGCCTCCGACAAGAATGCCGCCGTTGCTCTGCAGCGTGAGGGCCATGACCGGGCCGCTGACGTTGGGGTTGAAGGAAAGATCGAGCGAGCCGTCGACGTTGAAGCGCGCGAGATGGTTGACCGTCGTCGCCGCGCCGGCGCCATTGGGCGCGGCGCTGATAAAATACCCGCCGGCGACCACCCTGCCGTCATGCTGGACGATCACCTTGGTCACGCCGTTGTCCGGCTCCGGATCGTACCCGGCGTCGACCGAGCCGTCGACATTGAGCCGGGCGATGCCCTTGCGCACGGTCGCCGTCGCGGCGCCGTTGGGCTGGACCATCGTGAAACCGCCGCCGAGGACAATGCGTCCGTCGGCCTGCAGCGCGATCGAGAGGACAATGCGGTCGACGTTGGGGTCGAAACCCGCATCGAGCGATCCGTCGGCGTTGAAACGTGCGACGCGATTGCGGACCGTCGACGTGCTGGCTCCATTGGCCTGCACGGTCGTGAATGCGCCGCCCGCGACGATCCGTCCGTCGGACTGGAGGGCCAGGGCTTCGACCCCCGGCGGCAGAAAACCGCCGAGGTTGGGATTGAAACCGGCGTCGACCGTGCCGTCCGCGTTCAATCGCGCGATGCGATTCCGCGTCGTCACGGCGCCGAGGTTGGGCTGCAGCGTCGTGAAATAGCCGCCGACGACGATCCGGCCGTCAGGCTGGACGACGATGGCAGCGACCTTGCCGTTTGCCGTGGGATTGAACGTGGCGTCGACCGTGCCGTCGACATTCAGCCGGGCGAAGTTGGCGCGCGCGACGCCGTGCACCGTCGTAAAAGTGCCGCCGATCAGGATTTTGCCGTCGGCCTGCGGGACAATGGCGTAGATCGCTCCATCGACATTGGGATCGAAACCGTCTGCAGCCGAGGGGGAGTTGGTCTGGGCGCTGATTGCGGCGGAAAGGGCCATGAAGGCGAGACCGGCGACAAAACCCAGATGACCCCGAAGGGCGCGGAGGGGCGAAACTATGAACATGGAGGAAAGAAGTTGTAGAAAGAAAATCTAACGGGCAAGTGCGGTCTCGACGCGCGGAGCAACGGGGAACGCCGTTAGTCTCGACGCCCGTCGGTAGGTTCCGGCATATTGCTCACAACCCTCCGGCCCGCATCGACCTGCGCAAGGCCAAAGCCCTCGAACGATCACGTCGTGCCTAAGATTTTAACCGGCGGCACGTTTGTGATTCAATGTCCTCCCTTCGACACCCCATGAAACTTCTCCGCCCTCTCCTCCTCGGCCTCGTCATCGCGTCGCGTGCGCCCGCCGCACAGGCGCCCGTCAATTCCACCCTCACGGCTGCAACCGTCTACGGCGATCGCGCAGTCGTCACGCGCAGCGCGACGGTGGACCTCCCGGCCGGGACTTCCGAGCTGCAGTTCGCGAACCTGCCCGAATCGCTCGACGAGCGCTCGCTTCAGGTAAGCGGAAAAGGGACGGCGCAGGCCCTGATCCTCGACGTCACCGCGCGACAGACCTTCGTCGATTTCACGCCGAACGCGCGCGTCAAGGAACTCGAGGACGCGCTGCATGGCCTGCGGAAAGAGGAGCGGGGCCTCAACGACCGGGCCGCGGTGCTGCAGTCGCAGGGCACGATGCTGGACCGGATGGAGGCCGCGCTGTTTGCTCCGCCGGCGAAGGACGTCCCGCGGCCGGAGCTGGCGCAGTTCACCAACTCGCTCACGTTCCTGTCCGAGCAGAAATCGCGCATCGTCGCCGAACGCGCCTCGCTCGATGACCTGCGGGAGGCGCTGCAAAACCGGATCGCCACGGCGGAGCGGCAGCTCAACGAACTCCGCGGCGCCGGCGGCCGCGGCTACAAGACCGTGGTCGTCCGCGTCTCGGCGCCGCAACCCGGCAGCCTGGACCTCGCCCTTTCGTACGCCGTGCCCGGCGCCAGCTGGGCGCCGAGTTATGATGCGCGGGTGGCGAGCAGCGAGCGGGTGGTCTCGCTCGCGTATTTCGGCATCGTCCGCCAGAACACCGGCGAGGACTGGAAGGACGTGGCGCTCACGCTTTCCACCGCGCGGCCGGGGCTGGGCGGGGCGGCGCCGGTGCTGTCGGTGTGGAACGTCGACGTGCTGACGATGCGGCCGATGGATGTGGTGACGCTCAATTCTTTCCAGATCAAGGACGCCGGCCGTCTCGAGCGAAACAAGGCGCAGGGCGGCGCGGTGAACATGCAGTCGCTCACGAGCAACGCCCCGGCACCGGAATTCGACGCCGCACTCGCGGAGGCGACGATCGAGGCGGGGGCCACGAGCGCATCGTTCAGGATCGCCACGACGGCGACGATCCCGAGCGACAACTCGCCGCAGAAGGTTCCGATCAACTCGGCGCGCCTCACCGCGACTCCCGAATACCTCACGGCGCCGAAGCGTCTCGCGACGGCTTACCTCACGGCGAAGGTCGTCAACTCCTCGGACTTTCCCCTCCTCGCCGGCACGATGAACGTCTTTCTTGACGGCACCTTTGTCGCGACGAGCAGCCTCCGCACGGTCATGGCCGGCGAGAAATTCGATCTCGCGCTGGGCGCCGACGAGGGAATTGCGGTGAAGCACCGGCGCGTGAACAAATTCACCGAGGACACCGGCCTGACGAACTCCGGGAAGCGCGTGACCTACGAGTACCTGATCACCGTGCAGAACAACAAGCGTACGGCCGAGCGCGTCATCGTCGCCGACCAAGTGCCCGTATCGCGCAACGAGAAGGTCGTGGTGAAGCAGATTTCTCCCGATGCGAAGGACGTGAAGCCGACGAACGAGGGCATTCTGAAATGGACGCTCGCCCTGAAGGCCGGCGAGAAGCGCGAGCTGACGGTGAAGTTCGCGATCGAGTACGCCAATGACGTCAACGTCGCCGGGCTCGAGTGACGCAGGTAAAACGCGCGCTCCTCCGGTAGCAGCCGACGTGAGGAGGCTGATTTTCACCGCGAAGGTCGCGAAGACCGCGAAGATCGAACCTCCAAGCGCCGGATCTTCACCGCCTTCGTGCTCTTTGTGGTAAAACTCGTTTTCAATGCGTTGGCCACTCCGTCGAACTTCCAAGCCTGCTCGACTCCCCAGCGCGTTGGGGGTCCTCGGCAAAGCTCAGGGTCCGCGACCCCGCGTTCACCGGTAGCAGCCGACGTGAGGAGGCTGATTTTCACCACGAAGGTCGCGAAGACCGCGAAGATCGAACCTCCAAGCGCCGGATCTTCGCCGCCTTCGTGCTCTTTGTGGTAAAACTCGTTTTCAATGCGTTGGCCGCTCCGTCGAACTTCCAAGCCTGCTCGACTCGCCAGCGCGTTGGGGACAACGCGCTCCACCCAAAAAAAAGGGCGGAGCCGTAAGCCGGCCCCGCCCTTTCAAACCGATCAAATCGCTCAGTAGTGGTAATTCACCCCGAGCGTGTAGACCTTGGCGTCCGCCTTGTGGTACACCGAGTCGTACTGCGCGGCGGCGGAAACGCTCCACTGACGATTCACGCGATACGTGCCTTTCAACGCATAATCCACTTCGCTCCGATTTACGCCGGTGGCGCGGACGAAGCTCATGGAAGGCGTCAATGCGAAGCGCGGCGAGAGCTGCAGCTCCACGCCCGTCCCCAGGTTGTACGCGAACGAGTTTCCGAGCGCGGGCAGCCCGCGCCGCCACTCCCAGCCCGCGAGGGCCTGCACGAACGGCTTTCCCCAATCGAGCTTGCTGAACACCGTGACGCCGGTGTTCAGGTCCTGATAGGTCACCCGGATCGGGCCGGCGGTCGCGCGCCCCCAGTCGTAGTTCACCTGGAAATCAATTCCCGGGCGCCACGCCTGGTTGAGCTGCAGTCCCACCCCGCGCATGGCCGTCGGCGAGCCGCCGTCGATATCCGTGTAGCGGAGGTTGAAGGCAGAGTAGCTGGAGCCCAGCAGGCCGAGGCTCGCCGGGTCGATCGTCGCACTGGAAACCGCGACGTCGCTGGTCTGCGCGCCGGCGGAGAGCGCGAGACCGAGCGAGATCGCCGCGGTCGAAATCATCCATCCAAGCTTGGTGTTAAGTTTCATGGTTTTGGTCATTTTGGTATTACGCGTCGAAACGCGATGTGCCGGTATGACCATCCGGCGAGGAAGTGTTCCGCATTTAAAAGTTGTGAAAAAATTTCTCACAGGGCGGAACTTTTTGCGCGCCAACCGACGGAGCCCGGCGTCCCCCTGAAGCACGCCGACGATCCGATCCGCGCCCTTCGGGGGGAAGTCCGGCGGGCGCCCCCGCCCGCCGGCTTGCGAATTTCCCGTCGAAGGATATGTCTGGTGCGCATGAAACTCCGTCCCATCCTCGCCCTTATGGCTCTCTCCTCACTCTTCACCGGCTTCGCCCGCGGCGAACCGCTCAAGGTCGGCGATCCTGCTCCCGCCGTGTCCGCGACAACCGATGCCGGCACGACGATTTCGCTGGCCGACGTGTACGCGAAAAACACCTACACGCTGGTTTATTTCTACCCGAAGGCCGACACCCCCGGCTGCAC
The DNA here is from genome assembly GCA_028293565.1 of Verrucomicrobiota bacterium. Lineage (GTDB taxonomy): Bacteria > Verrucomicrobiota > Verrucomicrobiia > Opitutales > Opitutaceae > Opi-474. Next base: position 35,571 of record JAQGON010000165.1, read on the forward strand.
CAAGCAGGGCTGCTCGCTTCGCGACGGCTACGAGGCCCTCACGAAACAGGGCGTCGCCGTCATCGGCGTGAGCCACGACGACGTCGCCGCGCAGAAGGCCTTCAAGGAAAAGTACAATTTCCCGTTCACCCTCGTCGCCGACCAGGACGGCGCCGTGATCAAGGCCTTCGGCGTCCCGACTTATCCCACCGTCGGATTCGCCCACCGCCAGGCCTACCTGATCAAGGACGGAAAGATCATCTACACCGATTACAACGGCACCACCGACAAGCAGGCCGAGACGATCCTCCAGGTGCTCGCACAGCAGAAGCACTGACCAATTTCGGGATGGCGGACTGCCGATTGCGGAAAGTTATTCCAGCGCCGCGACCTTTTGCAGCGTCTGCAATCCGCCCTCCAAACCCGTCAGAGTTCCCCGTCGTCCGGCGTTCCGAGCATCGACGCGCTCGGGTCCCGGCCGACCATTTCGAGCCATTGGGCGACCAGGGGGGTGCGGGCCGTTTCGCCGGCCGGCCACGGCGCGGCGACGAGGTCAATCACGCGAAGATGGCCGTCGGACGCGCGGACAAAATTGCGGGCATGCAGGTCCGCCACGAGCCACGCCTGGTTTGCCATGAAGAACAGCCGCGGATGATCGCGGTTGGCGCGGAGGAATCGCGACGGGATCTCGATCAGGCCCGGCGGCAGCACGCCTGAGACGTCGTCGCCCTGGGGCAGCAGGTCGCCCAGCGCCTGCTTCGCGACGAGAATTCCCTCCGGCGTGACGGCCATGACTTCGGTCGCCATTCCGCCGAGAGCCTGGATCAGGCAGAGCTTTTCCAGTAGCGCGCGATAATCCCCGAGATGGGCGTCCGCCTGGAAAAGCGCTTCCTCGCCGGGATGAAAACCGAACGCGCTCCCGATGCGTTTTTCCTCCCGGGGCAGATAGAACTTGTAGACCGAGCCGTCCTCCTCCGACGCATAGGCCCAGGCCTCGACGCCGACGCCGATCCGGCGCAGCCGCGGATTGCTTTCCTCCAGCGGATTTTCGGCCGTCGCGGAAAATCCAAACTCCTCGAGCGCATGCAGCGGAAGCAGCCGCCGCCAGTCGCGGATCGCGGCGCCGAACTCGGCCCATGCGCCGCCGGTCGTCTCGAGCAGGCCTACTTCGTCTTCCGCGAGGAGGACGAGATCGCGGTCCGAATCTGCGAGGAGACCGCATTCGACTGCTGCCGCGCCGAGGCGAGCGAGCGCTTCCAGTCGTCGCCCGTGATCGTGTTGAAGAGCGGCGCAATCCGCTTCGCCCGGGATCCGGCGGCCTTGGATGCGGGTGATTTGTCCGGTGAAGGCATCGAGCATGAATCCGCGGAAGCAAAACTCGGAGGTCAACGCCTTAAAAGCAATGCCCGAGCGAATGGCAGGAAACCGAAACGTTCGGAATTCGGCCGCAACCACCCAAATAATTCCGACGGTGGAATTACCCTTCCGCTCTCCGCAATCCGCAGTCGGAGTAAATCAGGCCGACGCCGCCTCGGCCGGCGCGGCGAGCTTCGACACCAGCACCTTGTCCACACGCCGGCGATCCATGTCCACCACCTCGAACCGCCAGCCGTTCCAGTCAAAGTGCTCGCCGGCCGAGGGGATTCGCCCGAACTGCGTGACCACGAAGCCGCCCAGCGTCTGGAATTCCGCCTCCTCCTCGTGCGGCAGATCCAGCTCGAGGGCGAGGATCTGCTTGAGTTCGCCGATCGAAAGCGTGGCGTCGATCAGCCACGAGCCATCGTCGCGGCGCTTCGCCTCGGGCTGGTTGCGCTGCCCCTGGCTGGGGAGATCGCCGACGATCGCCTCGAGCACGTCGATCAGCGTGACCAGCCCCTGCACCGCGCCGAACTCGTCGTTCACGATCGCGATGTGCTTGCCGGATTTCTTGAACTGCTCGAGCAGCTGGATCGCCGTCAGGGTGTCCGGCACGATCAGCGGCGGCAGCAGCAGGTTCTTCAGCGTCGTCGGCAGGCCGATCGCCGAATGGGCCCATAGCGCCTTGACCGGCACCATGCCCACGATCTGGTCGCGGCTGTTCTGGAAAACGGGAAAATAGGAGTGGCCGCTGGTGACGATCTTGCGCCAGTTGATCTCCTCGGAGTCCTCGATGTTGAGAAACACGATCTTCGGCCGCGGCGTCATCAGCGCCGTGACCGGCAGCTGGTCGAGCGCGAGCACGCCTTCGACCATCTCCTTCTCCGCGCGCTGAAACACTCCGGCGTGGAGCCCCTGCTCGACCAAGGCGCGGACTTCGTCCTCCCCCACCGACTCCGCCGCCGGACGCGTGCGCAGCCGGATCAGGCGGGTGACGCCATCGGTCGCAAGCTCAAGCACCCGCAGGAACGGCGCCGCGAGCCAGGCCAGGCCGCGCATGGTGCCGCCCAGCAGCGAGGCGACTTTTTCCGGGTGCGCGCGGCCGATGCGTTTCGGGACCAGCTCGCCGAACAGCAGCATGAACGCGGACAGGCCCAGCGTCACCGTGACAAAGGCGATCGCCGAGGCGTACGGCGCCAGGCCCGCAATCTGGCCAATCGCCCCGGCCAGCTGGCTCGCGAGCTTCGCGCCGCCCAGCACGCCGGCGATCATCCCGGAAAGCGTCAGCCAGAACTGGACCAGCGCCAGAAACCGCGTCGGATGCTCCGTCAGCGCCAGCGCCTTGGCCGCCCCGGTGTCGTTCTTCGCCGCGAGCTCGCGCAGCCGCGTCTTCCGCGCCGAAACCACGGCCGTCTCCGCCATCGCCAGCAACCCGTTGGCCAGGACCAGCAGGCAGATGATGAGCAGTTCGACTGGGACGCTGAGCATGGCAGGGCAGGAAACCTAGCGCCCGGCGCTCCCGGAGCAAGGGGCAAGGAGGGCGCGAAACGCTCGGCGCTTTCCCTTGCCCCCCGCGCCCGACGCATTTTGCTGGTCGGTCCCACCCCTTCCCGCCGTGAAAACCGCCCGCCTTCATCGCCTGTTCAATCCGCGCACCGGCCGCTGCTTCGATGTCGCCATCGATCACGGCTTCTTCAACGAGGGCTCGTTCCTCGCCGGCATCGAGGATCTCCCGCGCGCGATCCAGATTCTCGCCGACGCGGCGCCCGACGCGATCCAGCTCACGGTGGGACAGGCCCCGCACCTGCAGCGGCTCGCGCGGCGCCCCAAGCCCGCGCTCGTGCTCCGCACCGACGTCGCCAACGTCTACGGCTCACAGCTGCCGCGCGCGCTGTTCTCGAGGATCCTGGAGGATGCGGTGCTGCAGGCCGTGCGGCTCGACGCGGCCTGCGTCGTCGTGAATCTTTTCCGGATCCCGGACCAGCCCGAGGTCACCGACCAGTGCATCCAGAATATCCTGCGGATGAAGCCGCAGTGCGACCACTACGGAATGCCGCTGATGATCGAGCCGCTCGTTTTCCAGCCGAACGCCAAGGCCGGCGGCTACATGGTCGATGGCGACGCGGCCAAGATCACGCCGCTCGTCCGCCAGGCCGTCGAACTCGGCGCCGATATCATCAAGGCCGATCCCACCGACGACATCTCGATCTACCACCGGATCATCGAAACCGCCGGCGGCGTCCCGGTCCTCGTCCGGGGCGGAAGCAAGGCCCCGGAAAATGAAATCCTCGCCCGCACCGAGCAGCTCCTGAAACAGGGGGCGGCGGGAATCGTCTACGGACGCAACATCATCCAGCACCCGAGACCGGGCGCGATCACCCGCGCGCTGATGGCCGTGGTGCACGACGGAGCCAGCGCCTCCGCCGCGATGAAGCATCTCGGATAAAATCCCATGTCCCCTCCCGTCCGCATCGGCATCATCGGCGGCGGCCTCATGGGCCGCGAAGCCGCCAGCGCGCTCGCGCGGTGGTTCACGCTCGTGGATTTCCCCGTGCGCGCCGAGCTCACCGCCGTCTGCGACCTGCAGCCCGGCCTGCTCGACTGGTTCCGGCAGGTGCCGACGGTCAAGCACCTGGTCACGAATCATCGCGAGTTGCTCGCGCTCGCGGACGTCGACGTCGTTTACGCGGCGGTGCCCCATCACCTGCACGAGGAGATCTACCTCGACGTCCTCCGGGCCGGAAAGGACCTCCTGGCCGAGAAACCGTTCGGCATCGATCTCGCCGCGGCCCGCCGCGTGCGCGACGAGGCCGGCCGTCTCGGGCGGTTCGTCCGCGTTTCCTCGGAGTTCCCGTTTCTTCCCGGCGTGCACCGCGCCTGGCAGCTGGCGGCCAGCGGGTCGCTCGGCCGGATCATCGAGGCGCGCTGTTCCTTCCTGCACTCGAGCGACCTCGATCCCCTGAAGCCGATCAACTGGAAGCGTCAGTCGAAGTACTGCGGCGAGATCGGCGTCATGGGCGACCTGGGCATGCACGTCGCGCACGTGCCGCTGCGCCTCGGCTGGAAGCCGACGACGGTTTTCGCGCAGCTTCAGAAAATCTACACGACGCGCCCGGACGGAAAAGGCGGCATGGCGGCCTGCGACACCTGGGACAACGCCATGCTGCACTGCAGCGCGCAGATCGCGGGCCACGCGACGCCGCTGACGCTCGAGATGAAACGGCTCGCGCCGACGGAGACCAACACCTGGATCATCGAGGTGCTCGGCACCGACCGCGGCGTGCGGTTTTCGACCAAGGAGCCCAAGACGTTCTGGACCTACCGGCGCGACAAGGAGCAGTGGTGGGAGAAAACCGACCTGGGCTTCGGCACGCCGTTCAAGACGATCACGGGCGCGATCTTCGAGCCCGGCTTCCCGGACATCCTCCAGCAGATGTGGGCGGCATTCCTCGCCGAGCGCGCCGGCGTGCTCGGCGTCCGGTTCGGCTGCGCCACTCCGGACGAGGCCGTGGCCCACCACGAAATCTTTGCCGCCGCCCTGAAATCGCACCAGGAGCAAAAAGCGGTCGCGCCCTAGACTCCCGATGCGCTCTGGAATCATCGCCGGCGGAAACTGGATCACCGATCACGTCAAGGTCATCGACCACTGGCCCGCGGAGGACAGCCTCGCCACCGTGCTTTCGCTGACCCTGGGCAACGGGGGCGGCCCGTACAATGTGCTCAAGGATCTCGCGCGGATGGGCGCATCGTTCCCGCTCGCGGGAATCGGGCTCGTGGGGGACGACGCGGACGGCCGGAGAATTCTGGACGACTGCCGCGCCCATCGCATCGACACCGCGCAGTTGCGGATGACCGGCGGGCGTCCCACGAGCTACACCGACGTGATGAGCGTGCAGGCGACCGGGCACCGCACGTTTTTTCACGACCACGGGGCGAACGCGCTGCTGGCGCCGCATCATTTCGATTTCGCCGGCACGTCCGCGCGGCGCTTCCACCTTGCCTACCTGCTGCTGCTCGACGTCCTCGATGCGCCGGGCGAGGACGGACGGCCGCGCGCGGTCGACGTCCTGCGGCGCGCGCGGCAGGCGGGGCTCAAGACTTCGCTCGACTGCGTGAGCGCCGGAGGCGAACGGCAGCGTGCGCTCGTCATGCCGGTCCTCCCCGAGGTCGACGTTTTTTTCAGCAACGACTACGAGGCGGAACAGGTGACCGGGCTGACGCTGGGACGGGGCGACACCCTCGACCGCGCGGCCGTCGAACGGGCGGCGGCCTCGTTCGTGAAATCCGGGGTGCGCGACTGGGCGCTGATCCATTTCCCCGAGGCCGCGTGCGCGTGTTCGTCCGCGGGCGAGGTGTTGTGGCAGCCCAGCGTGCGGATGCCCGCCGCGGAAATCCGCGGCACCGCCGGCGCGGGCGACGCGTTTGCCGCGGGGGTCCTGTTTGGTCTGCACGAGGAGTGGCCGATGACGCGCTGCCTCGAACTCGGCGCCTGCACCGCCGCCGCCTCGCTGCGCCAGCCGACCTGCTCCGATTCAGTCGTTCCGGTGGACGACTGCCTCGCCCTCGGCCGCCAGTTTGGTTTTCGGGACTAAATTCTCCAACGAGGAATTCCGAGGGGAGGTTGGCCGCAAGAATGCGCAAGGGCTCCCAGGCTGCGAAGGAGCTGCCATCGCGCCCATAGGCGCACAAGAGATTCGATCCGGAGCCACCGAGCCCTTGTGCTTTTTTGCGGCCAACCCTTTCCGAACCCGAGTTTCGCCCGCTTTTTTCGGCCGCGCTATCTCAGCTTCTTCAACCGCGCGGCGACATCCGCGCGCAGACGGTCGATGGCGCCGAGCGCGAACTCCTGCACGTCCAGTTTCTCGTCGATCACCAATGGCGTGAGGTCCATCGCCCACGCGATCGAGGTGAACTGGTCGGTCGCGTGCGAGGTGTGGAACGTGGCGTTCGCCGCGCGACGCCCGAGGGCCGCGACGTCGTAGCGTTTCCCCCCCGCGACCTGGGAGTCGAAAATCCGGATCAGTTCGCCGGCCAGCTCGGGATGGGCGCTGGCGTCCAACGGCACCTTTTCGTCGTCGCCGAGCCAGTCGAGACCGCGCCAGGCCTCGACCCCGAGGACGCGCCGGGGACGCCTCGCGGGTTCGAGCGACCGGATCGCCTCGAGGCATCGCAGCAGCACGGCGACGTGCGTGTCGTGCTTGTCGACCGGCTGGTGCAGGTAAACCACCTCCGGCCGGCAGGCACCGAAAAGGAGCCGAAGATCGGCCAGCACGTCGGGATGCCCCCGCTGTTTCAGGTCGGGGCTCGGGTGCGCGAGCTGGATCTGGAGGTTGTAGTTGCCGAGCCGAGCCGCGGCCCGCTGCTCCTCGCGCCGCACGGCCTGCATCTGCGCATCGGTGTGCGCCGCATACTTTCCACTGCGGGGCGAACCGGCTCCGTTCGTCGCCACGACGCCGGTGAAAAAACGGTCCGCGCGGCCGTAACATTCCGTCACCGCCGGATAGGCGTTGATCTCGATGTCGTCCTGGTGCGCGATCACGCACAGGTGCGTCGTCCGCGCCAGCGCAGCTTCGGGCGTCAGCCCGGCCGGAGCCGGAAGATAAATGTCAGCCTCGGGGCGGGAGAATTTCATGGGCGTCCGTGGGTTTCCGCGACGATCCGCGCCATTTCATCCTGCGCCTCCTCGAGGCTGCGCACGAGGGCGAACTGCGTGCGGCAGCGCTCCAAGTTGTGGCGCGGGTGCCGGATTTTGTAATAGGTGTCGCCCTGCAGATAGTCCGTCAGGAACCGCATCCCGTTCTCGTAGGTCATCAGCTTCCCCGCAAAACCGAGCTCGGCGCGTTCGGCGTCGTTCAGGACGGCGCCGACCTCGGATCCGAGGTAACCCTCCACCAGCGCGCGATACAGCGGGAGCTTCACGTGCATCCGGGAGGGATCCGGATCGTCCTCGAGCGTGGAACTCGCCGAGGTCCGCACCATCTCCCCGAAATCATACAGCGGAAGTCCGGGCATGATCGTGTCGAGATCGATCACCGCCACGGTGCGGCCGGTCGCGTCGTCGAGCATGACGTTGTTGATCTTCGTGTCGTTGTGCGTAACGCGCTCGCGGATTTCGCCGCGCCCGAGCATTCCGAGCAGCCGGTCGGCATCGGCCTCGCGCGCGAAGGCAAAGCCGATTTCCGCGCGCACCGCGCCGGCGCGGCCCGCGGGGTCGTCGCCGACCGCGCGGCGCAGCGTCTCAAAACGGCTTCGCGTGTGGTGAAAATTCGGAATCGTCTCATGCAGCCGCGCGCCCGGCAGGTCCGCCAGCTGCGCCTGGAATTTCCCGAAGGCCCGCGCGGCCGCCCGCGCCTGCGCCTCGTTCGTCACCCGATCCACCGTGTGCGCCCCCTCGATGAAATCGTAAACCCGCCAGTAGCCCCCCGCGGCATCCTGCGCGAACGCCGCGCCATCCCGCGCGGGCACGAGGGTGAGCGAGCGCCGCGCCGCCGCCGCGCCTTCCTCCGCCATCACCTTCGACGCGACATGCGCGGTCACGCGGCGCACGTTGTCCATCAGCGCTGGCACGTTCCTGAAAATGTGATGATTGACCTTCTGGAAAACATAGCGGCGCCGGCCGCCAGACGCCTCGAAGGCGGCCTGGTAGGTCTCGTTGATGTGCCCGTTGCCGTGCGGGCCGGCCGAAACCAGGCGGCCTTCGAGGGGAAAGGCGGCGACCACCTCGGGGAAATCCGGCGGAACAGCGGGCTGACTCATGCGGGCGGCGCGATTTCAATGGTCAGCGCGCGCCCCGCGGCGAGCGTTTTCTCCGCCTTGAATTCCTTTTCGCCCAGACCCGTGAGCGCGAGGCGCCGGAGTTTCAATTGCCCGCCCGAGACGGACAACGTGACCTTCGTGCGGCGCCGGGTCGGGGTCAGCTCGACGCTTCCCCACGCCGTCCCGCTCGACCAGAACCAGCGGACATGCCGCGGGCTCGACGCAAACGTCAGCGATCCCGTGAGCGCGGAGAAATGGAATCCCGTCAGCGCCGCAATCAGGCCCCAGCTGCCCAGCGCGCGGACGTAATGGTGCCCGCACTCCGCCTCGTCGAAGGGGTTTCGCTTTCGCCCGTCGTAGCGCGCGCGAATATCCCGCACGACCTTGAGCGCATCGCGCACCATTCCCTCCTGCGCCAGGTGCAGGGCCACGCAGTATTCGAAGCCGGTCATCACCTCCGTGTAATACGGAAAGGGCCGCGCCGGCCGGCGCCCCCGCGGATACGACGCCATCAGCAGCGCGGTTTCGTCGCCGAGCACGAAGCTGCGCATGTGGTTGAAATGCGCCTCGAAGCCGTGCCGGCGATTGTGCGCGAGCACTGCGCGCAACGCCTCGCGCTCGTGCACCGGGTCGAGAAGGTGGCCAAGCCCCTCGAAATGCGCGTTGACCTGCCCGGCGAGCTGGTCGATCAGGCAGCCTGCGGCCAGCTGGTAGTCGGGAGCGGCGGCATTTTTCAGCTCCGGGGTGTACATCAGGCCGGGACGGACCCGATCCCAGCTGCCCGGAGGCCGGACCTCGTGCTCGTAGTAGTCGTCGTTGAATAGATGCGCGTCGACCCACGTCCGGCCGCGCTCGAACAGTTCGCGGCATTTCGCGGCGAAGTCCGTCTCGCCCACGGCCCGCGCCATCTCCTCCGCGGCGCGCAGCGCCCCCAGGTACCACGACGCCATCTGCGGGTTCGGCCCGAAATATTCCACGTCCATCGTGTTGTGCTGCGCGCCTTCCATCACCCCGTCCTGGTCCGCATCCCAGCCGCCGGGCAGCCAGGCGAATTCGAGCGCCCGCCGCGCCCGCGGCCACAGCGTGCGCAGCCAGGCGGTGTCGCCGGACACCCGCCACTCGCGATGGAGCTTGAGCAGGCAGCCCATCTGGCCGTCGGCGGCCGCGATCAGCCCCTGCTCCGGGATCGGTCGCAGGGGCAGCGGCACGCGGAAGCTCATGTGGCCGTTGTCCTGCATGCTGTATCCGGAAAATTCCGTCTCGCGCATCGTGCGCGCCAGCTCGGGAAAAAGATTCGCCGTCGCGTGCTCGTAATTCCAGACGTGCGTGCAGTTGCCGTGACAGCTTCCCTGCCGGTCGAAACAACCCTCCCATCCGAAGAACCGCCCGTCCGCCGTGCGAAAGCAGGTCTGCGACCGGAGCGTCGAGAGATTGAACAGCGCCGCCTCCCGCACTTCCGCCGGCAGATCGCACTCCGCCACGCCGCGGGCGAACGCCACGGTCTCGCGCTCCAGCGCCGGCCGGTCCCGCGCGGCGCGCTCCGCCACCGCCCAGGCGTCGGGGAAGTCATTCGCGTAGTGGTTGCCGACAATCACCGGGACGTGCCCCGGACCATGCCCCCAGTTCTCCCGGTTCGGGAAATGCCACGCCATGATGAAGTCGACGCTCCGCTCGCCCATCGGCGGAACGTCGATCGCCACGGCAAGCGAGGCGTTGGGAGTGTCGGTGCGCGCCTCCCGCGGCTCCAGTTTTCCATCGCCGGAGAAATCGTCCCAAAAATCCAGCAGCGCATCGCTCCAGCCGAAGTCGGCCCAGGCGGTCCGATGCGTGACGCCGCGTTTCGCCGTCGTCGCGAGGGCCATCGTGCCCCACGCCGGATGCGTGCGCGCCACGCCCGTCGAGGCGAGCTCGACTCCCTGGATGACGCCCCCCTGGCGGAAGGCGTTGCGGTTGCCCGACGCGCCGGTGGGAAAATATTTCCCGCGAAACTCGTCAAGCTTCAGGCTGAAGCCGTCGACCCCGATGAAGTTCGGGAGCGTGGCGGCGACCGCGGCGCTGACCGGGGCGCGCGAGGGATTTCGCAGCACGACACGAACGAACGCGACCGGCAGGCTGCTGCGCGCCGCGTCGCCGGGAATCAGGGGATTGAAGACCTGCACCGTGGCGCGCACCGGCACGGCATCGTCGGCGAGGTCGATCTGCGCCAGCGGATACGCCGCGCGAAAGGTGCAGCGCCGGAACCGCGGCAGGCCCGCCTGCCGCGCCGCTGCGCCTTCCTCGCCCTCCCATTCCGTCACCGGCAGCGGTCCTTCCAGCAGCCGGGTCACCGGCGCCTCGCCGCGGCGCGCCGCGCGCACCGCGAAAAAGCCCGAGGCGCCTCCCTGGCCGGTGGGCGTGAAATTTTTCGCCGGACGATTCATCAGCTCCCAGTGGCGCCACGCGCCCCACCCCGTGAGCGAGACGGTCCCGGTCCCGACGCCTCCGACCGGAAGGGCGATCCGCGCGAGGTGGTCGTTGCTGTAGGATTTAAGAACCGGCCAGGAGGAAGGAGGGAGATTCACCGGGGGAATAAAGGGGTTAACCACGAATTTCGCGGATTGTCACGGACGCGGAATTTATGTCGAAGTCGTCCAAGCGCACCCGAACTTTTTTTCACCGCGAAGGACGCGAGGAACGCGAAGGTCAATCCATGGGGATCGGGCACAGAACCGGTTTGGCCTTCGTGCTCCTGGTGACCTTCGTGGTAAAAATCATCCGGGCGCTTTTTGTTTTACCACGAAGGACACGGAGGTCACTCTATCCGGTGGATCGGCCTTCGCGGTCCTCGCGCCCTTTGCGGTGAAAAAAATTTCGCGAAGAAGCGTCCGTCGGTGACACCGAAGTGTTCAAGCGAGGCTCCCTGTTTTTGTTTTTGACCCCACGCAATCAAACCCAGCCCGCCTGTCAGAAAAGTTTCGCGGGATATTTTCCCTGCTTCACCAGCTCGGCGATCGCCGCGACCACGCGCGGTTTGTCCTCGCGGTAGGTCACGCCGAACCACGCGCCCGCGGTCGGGAGGACCTTCACCACCGCCTCCCGGCGCGCAATCATTTCGGAGACCGCGGCCGGCAGGTAGAACTCGGCCTTCGGATCGCTTCCGCGCGTCCGCAAAAACTCCTGGAGCTGGCGGTCCAGCCCGGCAAAGAGCGCAGGCGTGAACCCCCAGCAGTTCATCGAAACGGTTTCCTGCCCGGTAAAGGTGCGGCCGGGCCCCACGTCGCCGGCGAGGATGCCGGTGCGCTCCGTGATCGATTCCAGCAGCCCGCCCGCGCCGGTGACACATTGTCCGCGCGCGACGGCGCCGTGCTCGGAAAGCGTGTTGGCCAAGGTGAAGCCGACCATCGCGAACTGCGCCGCCATCGAGCGCGGCGCGCGGTGGCCCGACATCGGATCGAACCCGCGCGGGCTGGCCGAGGGACTCGTCAGGAATTTCGCCAGCTGCGCGAACGAATCGGCGCCGTAGAAATCGTCGGCATTGATGACCGCGAACGGTTCCCGCACGGCCTCGCGCGCGCACCAGACCGCATGGCCGGTCCCGAGCGGCTTTTCCCTTCCGGGCGGCACGCCCAGCCCCGCCGGCAGCGCGTCGAGCGACTGGTAAACATAGCCGACCGGGACTTTGGCGGCGTACTTCGCGGCGACCTGCTCCCGGAACAGCGCCTCAAAATCCCGGCGGATCACAAACACGACGCGTCCAAATCCGGCGCGCTGCGCATCGAACACCGCGTAATCGAGCACGGTTTCGCCCGAGGGGCCGACGGGGTCGATCTGTTTGAGCCCGCCGTAGCGCGAGCCCATTCCGGCCGCGAGAACAAGAAGCGTCGGTTGCATCCCCGCCGAGCAGAAATGATCACGTCCGCCGGCGCAATCCCCTGAGTGGCACGGGTCTCCGACCCGTGAAGGGGGGTTCGAGCGAAACGGTGAACGTCTTTTTCGCGGACGGGCTCCGTCATACAGGCGCTTCGCCACGGGGGTGCTCCGCGACAGGCACCCTCACTCGTGAATGTCGGGTCGAGCGAAACGGTGGACGTCTTTTCGCGGACGGGCTCCGCCTCACGGGTCGGAGACCCGTGCCACGAAAAAGGCGGGGGCTTTCGCCCCCGCCGATCCTCAACCTGACAAAATCCTAGAATCTCAACGTCGTCGTCAGCGACCAGTTCGTCGTCGGCGCCAGGATTCCGCTCGTGCCGCCGTCGATGTATTTCTTGTCGAAAATATTATCGACGACCAGCTGGGTGATCACCTTGTAGCCCGAGATCTCGAAGGGATACGCCAGGTTGCCGTTGAAGACCACGAAGTTGCCAGCCGTGAGGCCGCCGAGGTCGGGGTTCCAGTCGACACTCCGCGAGATGTTGGTCTCGGAGGAGTAGCGTCCGCCGAAACCGATCGAGAGGCCGCGGAGGAAGGTGTCGGTCAGGGTGTATTTCCCGAAGAAATTCACCCGGTATTCCGGCACGTTCTCGATGCGGTTGTTGAAATAAATATCATGGTTGATATTCGTCGCCGCCACCGAGGGATCCGAGATCGTCTTGGCCGTCCAGTACCACGACGCGTTGGCGAGGAGCTGGAAGTTCCGCATCGGCGTCCAGATCGTCTCGGCCTCCGTGCCCTCGACGCGGTTGTGCGCCACCGAGCGCCAGCGCAAGGTGCGCGAGCCCGCCGCGACGCCCGCGAGGTTGCCGTAGTTGAACGGCTCCGTCGCCTGATGCTGGAAGTCCTCGACGAGCTGGTTGTTCCGGTCGGCCCGGAAGAGCGAGAAGGTCGCCACCAGGCGATCGTCCCAGAGGGCGAGCTTGGCGCCGATCTCGATGTTCTTGCCGACTTCATTCGGCGCCTGCGTGCCGGCGCCCTCGTGGTTCAGGGCCGCCAGCGCGTCCGCCACCGAGGTGATGGTGGTCGATCCGCCGTTGTAATACTTGTAGTTGAACGAGCCCCCGTTCGCCGCGAGCACGGTGTTCACGAGCGTCTGAAAGTTCGTGTCCGTCGCGTCGAGGTGGTAAAGGAAGCCGCCCAGCGGCGTGAGGCTGTTGAACCGGAAGGTCTGGCTGACCGACGTGTAGACGTTGATGCCCTTCTTCACTTCAAACGAGGCGCCACCCATGTAGGAGTTGCCCGTCTGGGTGAGGAAGTTGGTCGAGGCATAGCTGGGCGAATAGTTGTACGCGCCCGGCGGATAGGTCGTCTGGTCGGCGAACGCATACGGCGGCGGCGAGAACCAGGGGAAATTCGCCGTCAGCGCCTGGCCGGCCTGGCGGTACGTTTCCTGACGGAAGCCGCCGAGCAGCGTGAGCCGGTCGCTGAAGGCGCTGCCGCTGTAATTGACATACCAGGCGTTGTACTGCGCCGGATACCCGTCGATCGGATTGGACCAGCCCGGATTGAGCTTGTTTTCGTCCGGCTGGACCTGGAATCCCGGATCCCAGTTCGCGTAGACCTGCTGCGCCGACAGGATGTTGCCGTTGCGATCCCGGATGTACTGCCCGACTGGCACCATGTTCGTCTCGTTGCCGGGAGTGAGGCTGGTGCCCGGATTGACCGCCGGATAGTTGTAGCCGGGGATCAGATGATAATCCGGCGTGCCCTGGTTCTGCAGCGTCAGATATTGCTGGCGGAGATTCTGCAGGAGGTAACCGACGAGGAGCTTGTTCTTGACGCCGAAGGCATCGAGCTTGAAGACCGCGTCGAGCTGGTGCGTGCGCGTCTTGCGGAAATAGCCCGCGCCGTTGTAGCCGCTGGCGGCGTTGAACGTCGTGCCGTCGGCGTTGGGCACGTTGTTGCCCTCCTGGTCCGTGAACGTCGTGTTGTCCTGGGTCAGCGCATAACGCACCGAGAGCCATTCGAACGGAGTCATGTCGACGCCGAACGTCGAGGTCGTCTGCTCGTTGTCGTCGAACGACCCGCGGTTCATGTAATTGAACCCTTCGTCATGGATCCGGTTTCCGTTCTTGTCCGTGTAATACGCGCCGCGCTGGATCGACGTGTAGGTCGGGAGATAATTGTTCCCGGCCGATTTGCGGAGGTCCGCCTGGTAGTTGGCGACGGACGTCTGGATGCGCGTGCGGTAGGCGGCCACCGACGCGGGATTGGCCGGGTCGAGACCCGCGGCCGTCATGAGCGCGGCGCTCGGCGATTGATAGGCGGCGAACCAGCCGGAGGGATAGATCCAGTCGCCGAGATTCTCGTTGTACTTCTCCTTCAGGTAAATCGTGTTGGCGGTGATCTTCAGCTTTCCGTTGGCGAACGGGTCCAGCACGATCGAGGGCGTGAAGTCGAAGCGCTTGGTGAACTCAAAGGCGCGGTCGCCCTTGCTGTTCTCCCAGCCGGTGACGACCCGCAGCGCCGCCTTGTCGGAGAGCACGTGGTTTTCGTCGATCAGCCCGCGGTTCGTGTTGTCGGAACCGAAGGTGTAGCTGATCTCGCTGGGGAGCTTGCCGAGGCTGGCGGTCTTCGTGACGAAGTTGATCACGCCGCCGGGATAGCCTTCGCCGAAGAAGACTGCGGCCGGGCCCTTGATGATTTCCACGCGGTCGGTGTTGTCGGCCTGGTACTTGGTGGAATACATCAGCAGGCCGTCGCGCAGGATGATGTTCACCGGGAAGCCGCGGATGGTGAAGGTGCCCTGCGGAGTGGCGTTGTTGGACGGCCGGTTCGTGTTGAACTTCGGATCGCCGGAAGTGCCGGGCGTGAAGCCCAGGATGTCCGTGAGGCTGCGCATCCCGGTGTCACGGATGAAGTCGGAGCTCACCACTGAAACGGCCATCGGGATTTTCTGGATCTCCATGCCGATCCGGGTGGCGGTCGCCGAGTTGGTCCGGAGGTAGCCGTTGTCCCGCTCGCTCACGACCTGGAACGGGGACAGGGCTTCGACCCCGGCGTCCGTCGGCAGCGCATTCGCCGCCGGTGCGGGCGCGGGCGCCGCCACGGGAACAACCGTGGGCGTCGCCGGCGCGTTGGAACCTTCGTAGTGCGAGAGTCGCTCGCGCAGGGCGGCAACCTCGTCATGGAGTTTCTGGATTTCCTCCGCGGTTTCCGCGCGAAGGGTTGGGACAGAGACCGCGGCCATGGCCGCGAGGCACGCCATCAGCCGCGCGCCCGTCTGGAGTCTTGGGTAACTGGAATCGGATTTCATATCGGTACTTGGTTTTTGGTTTCCGACCCGGCGAAAAACCGGGCCAAAGGGATCACAGCGCCGCCCGCCGCCCACTCGCGCCCGCCCGGCGGACCTCGGTCCCACCGGCCGCCGAAAGGACCCTGCGCCCGCCGTCCAGGAGATTCAGGAACAAACCACCCCCCGGTGGCCTCCATCCGGCGAAATCAGGAACCGGATGAATGAGCCCTGAAGACTGAGGAACGACGGACGCAGGGAAATTTTTGCAAGGGGTCGAGGTAATGCCCCGACTATGAGGCAACGCGGTGCCACCCGATAGTGGGCACCTGTACCCAACTCTAAGTACAACTCGCGGGAACAAGCGGTTTCTCCGCCGCCGGAGCCGGCAGCGGCTCAAGGCCCGCGCCGAACGCGGCGCCGCCATGGACCCTGGGAATCACGCCGTGATGGCCGATCCGCACGACGCCCAGGCGCACCGCTTCGCGGACGAGCTTGGCGCTCGTCGAGATTCCGAGCTTCCGCATGATGTTGCGCCGATGGGTCTGCACCGTGGACGCCGACAGCCCGAGACGCCCGGCCCCTTCCTCGTTGTCGCTGCCGTCCCCGATCACGCTCAGCACATGGATCTCCGCCGCGGTCAGACGCCGGCTGAGCGCCGTTTCCGGCGGACGATCCAGGAGCTCGGGCCGCAGCCCCGCGCTGATGTAGCCTCGTCCTTCGGCGACGGCCCGCAGCGCCCGGCTCATCGCCTCGAGGCCCTCGGACGAGGCGTCGATGAATCCGTCAAACCGCGCCGTGCGCAGGACCAGCAGCGAATATTCGTCGCGGCGCGGCGAGTCGACGAGCACCCGCCGGGCCAGCCGCTCGTGCGCGATCGGCTCGAGCAGATCGAGTCCGTCGACATCGGGAAACGCCAAGCCCATCACCAGCAGGTCCGCCGGCTCGGCCCGCAAGGCGCTCAATGCCTCCCCGCCGCGGCCGTAAACCTCGACCGTCGCCTCCGTGAAGACCTGCTGGCACACCACCCCGAGCGCCTCCGCATACAGTTTCATCGGCTTGGCGATGACCACCCGGCGCACCGGATCGTGGGCGCGAGGACTTGGCGGAGCGAAGGGAGAATCGGAAAGCGGACGCAGCGGCGGAGAGTCCATGTGAGACAGCTGGGCGGTGGAAGAGATTCGCACCGCGAGGGTTCCCGCAGCGCTTGAGGCCGTGTGACGGCGCGCCGCCACTTCGGTTTCATCCCGGCTTACCTAATAATTTCCAAAAAACTCCGGCACAAACGGACATTTTCGAAACCCACCCTCAACGCCGCTTGGGAAATAATTGCAGCCCGGGCGCCCGTCGCCGAGATTCCGGCGCGATGCTGCCGCTCAACCCTCTCCTTCAGCTCACGCCCCTTCGCGTCCAGCGCGGCGTCCTCCGTCTTGTCGAGCTGATCTGGCATGATCCCCAGCCGATCCGCGTCGAAGCCGCCGCCGCGCGACGCGATCACGTCCCGCTCGCAGCCGCGCAAAAATTTCCCCGGCAGGTGCTGCGCGACGGCGAGCCCTGGGGCCGGCTCTATGACCAGCGCTGGTGCCGCCTGGCGATTCCTCCGCGGGGGAACCGCTGGCTCCGCTGGGACGAACAGGGCGAGGCCACGCTTTTCATCGACGGCGTGCCGTTCTACGGATTCGACGTGGCGCACCGCACGTGCGAGCTGCCCGCCGGGACGCGCGAGGCCTGGATCGAAAGCCTCTGCGTCCAGGCGGCGATCTGGCATCCCGACGCGAAGGGCCTGTCCGCGGAGGGAAACCTGTTCCGCGGCGCGCAGTTGCTGCGCCGCGACGACGAGGCCTGGGCGGCGTACCACGACCTGAACTGTCTCTACGAATGGATGCTCGAGCTGCGGATGCGGGAGCATCCGGGCGTCCCGCGCGACCTGCACAGCATGTCGCAGCAGCCTCCGCTCACGGACGTGTCGCCCCTGTACCGGCGCCTGCTCCGCGGACTCGATGCCGCGCTCGACGCCTTCGATGTTTCCGGCGTCTCCGCGCTGCGACGCGCGCTCGCCGGCGTCTACCGTGAAATGCGCGATGACCATCCGTTCAGCCGCGCGGTGCTCACCGGCCATTCCCATCTCGACCTGGTGTGGCTCTGGACCGAACAGGTCGGCGAGGGCAAGGCCGTGCACACGTTCGCCAACGTGAACCGGCTCATGGCGCTCTATCCCGAATTCCGCTTCGCGTACTCGCAGCCCGCCAGCTACGAAGCGGTGCAGCGCCGGTCGCCGGAACTCCACCGCGCGGTGCGCGCCCGCCTGCGCTCGGGCCGGTGGGAGGCCACGGGCGGCATGTATGTCGAGAGCGACTCCCACGTCGCCTGCGGCGAGGGCCTGGCGCGGTCGTTCATCCTCGGGCAGGAATCGTTCGCGCGGCTCACGGGCCGCCGGTCGCGCTCCCTCTGGCTGCCGGACCTCTTCGGGTTCAGCGCGTGCCTGCCGCAGCTGATGCGCCTGAGCGGCGTCGATTATTTCTTCACGACCAAGACGACGTGGAACACCGTCAACCGCTTCCCCCACTCCAGCTTCGTGTGGCGCGGGCCGGGCGGACACGCGGTCGTCAGCCACGTGACGCAGGGCGTGCAGTTCAACAACACGGTGTCGGTCGAACAGCTCCGCGCCGCCTCGCACCAGCACCAGCAGGGCGACCTGCACCGCGAATTTCTCATGCCGAACGGCTGGGGCGACGGCGGCGGGGGACCCAGCGAGGAGATGTGCGAACGGGCGCGACGCCTTTCCCGCCTCCGCGGCCTCCCCGAGCTGGAATGGGGCCAGCCCGAGGCGTTCTTCGACCGCCTCGCGGCGAAGCGCGCGCAGCTTCCGGCCCTCGATGGCGAAATCTACCTCGAATACCACCGCGGCACGTTCACCACGCAGAGCCAGGTGAAGGCCCGCTTCCGCGCGCTCGAGCGCGCCCTGCAGCTGCGCGAGGCGGCGACGGTCGTCATGCGCGGCACGCCCGGCGACGATCTCGCGCACGCGTGGCGCCGCATGGTGTTCGCCCAGTTTCACGATTATATTCCCGGCAGCTCGATTCCGGAAGTGTACGTCACGGGACTGCCCGAACTCGCGAAGCTCGCTCAGGAGCAAACCGCCGCGGCGCTGGATTCCCTCGGCGCCCCTGCCGCCGCAGCGGGATCGCCGGCGGTGGAATGCCTCTTCAACCCTCTCCCGCTGAGCCGCCGCTGCGTCGTTGAAGGCCGCGCGTACGATTTGCCGCCCCTGGCCGGCGCGGCCCTCGCCGGAGCGTTCGTTGCGACCGAGCCGGTGACGGTGAGATCGCGCACGCTGACGAATGGACGCGTGGAGGCGCGCGTCGACCGGAACGGATATCTTGCGTCGCTGAGCGTCGACGGGCGGCGGGTCGAGCTGGCGGACCGCGCGGGCGAACTGGTGGTTTATCCGGAGCAGCCGGCCAATTTCGGCCCGTGGGACATCGACCGGCACTCGCTTTCGCTCGGGGAACCGTTGCGCGGCGCGGCGAGGATCAGCGCCGGCTCCGCGGGAATTTCGGTGCGCCGCACTTTCGGCGCGCGGAGTTCGGCGACGGTGCGCTACTGGCTGCAGCCCGGCGAGGGCGTGCTTCGCTTGTCGGTCGCGCTCGACTGGCACGAGCCGGATGTGATGGTGAAGCTCCACTTTCCGACCAGTTACCGCGGACGCGAGGTGCGCTGCGGAACGCCGTTCGGCAGCGTGCTGCGCCCGCAGCTCGCAACGTGCCGCGAGGCCGAGGCGATGTGGGAGTGGCCGATGAGCCGCTGGGCGACCGTGAGCGCGGATGCCGAACGCGCGGGGTTGTTCATCGTCACCGAGGCAAAGTACGGGCTGAACTGCCGCGACGGAAATCTCGGCCTGACCCTCATCCGCACGCAGAAGCACGTTGGATACGAAGACCACGCCCGCGCCTATCCCGCGGCGCTCAGCCGCCTGCCGAAACCCGGGACGGTGTTCACCGACCTCGGCGAGCACGCGATCGAGCTCGCGCTCGGTTTCTATGACGCCACCGCCCCCCGCGCGGAGCAGCCGGCGGCGCTCGCCGAGACGCTTTTCACGCCGCCGGTCGAATACCGCGGTCGTCCCGTGTCGTCGGCCTGGGAAGGGATCGAGGGCGGCGAAACCCTGGTCCCGCATTGGGCGCGGCCGATCGGCCGCAACCGCTGGGTGCTTCGGCTGCACGAAGTCAGCGGACAGCGTGGTTCCGCGCGAATCCGGATCGCGAAAGGCTGGACCGCCCGGAAGGTGAACCTCCTTGGAGAACCGCTCGGCGCCGCCATCCGCGGCGGAAACCTTTCGTACGACCCCTACGAAATCGTCAGCCTCGAGCTGCGCCACTAGAGAGTGTGTCCGTGTAGCACGGGTCTCCGACCCGTTTGGGCGGACTCTGCCAACGGAGAACATCGAGCACACCCATTTAGCTCGAGTCCAGCTTCACGGGTCGGAGACCCGTGCTACACGAGGCGGACCCGCCGGATCTGAACGTTCATATCTTTTCTCTAGAGGCGCGCGAAAGGTTGCGCGTAATCTGACCGCGCGTTTTTTCGCACAAACTCCATGGCTGCTCCCATTCGCTACGGCATCATCGGCGCCGGTGTCATCGCCAACCTCATGGCCCGCGCCTTCACCGAGGGGCGCGGTTCGGTCGCGGTGGCGGTGGCCGACGTCAACGCCGACGCCGCCCGCCAGCTCGCCGCGGCGACCGGGGCGGAGAAAATCCATGCCGGCCACCGTGCGCTGCTCGCCGACCCCGAAGTCGACGCGGTGTACATCGCGACCCCGCCTTTCCTCCACCGGCCGATGATCCTCGACGCCCTGCGCGCCGGGAAACATGTCTGCTGCGAAAAACCGTTTCTCCTGACGCAGGCCGAGGCGCGCGAGGTTGCGGCCGCACAGCGCGAGCGGCCGGAACTCAAGCTCACCTGCTGCTCGTCGCGTTATCATGACTCCGGGACCGCGCGCCGGGCCCGGCAGCTCGTCGCCGCCGACGACCTGGGAAAACTTTACCGCGTGCATTTCGAACAGGTCACGCTCGCGGCCAAGCCCGGCACGGTGCTGCCGCCCTGGCGCAACGATCCGGCCAGGAATGGCGGCGGCATTTCGTTCGACTGGGGACCTTACGATCTCGACTGGCTCAGCTTCGTGCTCGGCGACCTGTTCAGGCCGCGCGTGGTCTTCGGCACGGCGGGAAATTATTTTCCGCTGACGGCGGAACGCGTCCCGCCCTGCCTCGACGTCGACGGACGCCTCGCCGCCGAGATCCTCTGCGACGGCGGGCTCACCCTGCATTGGGAACGCCGCGCCGCGGAACACGGCCCGGACCGGCACAACGTCGAGCTGCGCGGGACGAAGGCCGGGCTCGATCTGTGTTTCCTTCCGATGGGCGCGAAACAGCAGATCCGCCGCTACGCCTATGCGGGCACCGCCGACCTCGCGGAGACCACGCTCCCCGATGCGCCGCCGGGATGGAACGACACGCTCGTTTTCCCCATCCGCGACCTGACCGCGGCCATCGTGGAAAACCGTCCGCCCTCCAACACCGCCGACGACAACGTCCGCATCCAGGGTGTGTTCGACGCCCTGCTGGAATCCGCGCGGACGCAGCAGGCGGTGAGGATCGAGGGATAAATCCCAAGGTGAAAACCCGAGACCCGAAATAATTTCCCAACCTCGGAATCCGTCCTTTCGAATTCCGGATTTTCCCCTTCGGATTTCCTCCGCCCCGATGTCTTTTCCCAATCCTCTCTACCTCTTCAACAATCACTTCGTGGGCCATCGGCGGAATTATCCGTATCGGACGCGTCTCGCCATCGCCGCCGACCTCGGGTTCGAGGGCTACGAGCTTCATCCGATCGAACCGGACGACGACAAATCCTGGGACGAAGCGGCCGCCGCCTTCAAGTCGAGCGGACTGAAGCGTGCCGGGATGTATGTCGTCGGCCGCGGCGCGACGGACGAGGAGCACCCGAAAATCGACGCCGACCTCGCGCGCACCCGCCGCATCGTCGAGCGGCTGCAGGCGATCGATGCCGGGGCGTTCGTGAATTATTCGATCCTCAGCAATCCCGCGGGAAAAAGCCCGCCGGATTACCGCGAGGCCGGTTCGGCGAAAGCGGAGCCGCGCCACTGGGAGCGCGCCGCGCGACTGGTCCGCGAGCTCGACTCCGACCTTGCGGCGCGCGGCATGCCGGGGAATCTCTACAACCATGTCTGGTTCATCGTCGACACGCCGGCGGCGGAACTGCGCCTGATCCGGGACTCGGGCGCAAAGGTCGTCCGCCCGGGCCTCGCGCTCTTCCATGCGTTCTTTCACCAAGGCGTGCCCGACCTGCCCGAGGTCATGAACCAGCCCGGCATGGAACGCCTCGGTTATTTCGCCGTGCTCAACGGCTGGCCCAAACCGGCCGAGCCTTTTCGCACGCGTCCCCTCGACGACGGCAACATCGACGTCGCGGCCGCCCTCGGCCTGCTGTGGTCGAAGGGCTACGCCGGCCCGGTCGTGTCGCAGGCCTACGACCTCGGGGGCGATCCCTACGAATCGGCGAAGCGGGCCCGCGATTATCTCCACGCCGTGCACGAGCGCTTCACCCGCAACCCGCAGCTCAACCCTTTCAGCCGCTGACCGGAACCGAACCGGAACTTTACGGAAGGAAAGCCGAGCCGGGACCGGAGTTGCGATCCTCCGGTCTTCCTCCCGTGAAAACCCCATGACACCCATCGTCAGAGTTGAAATCGGACGCTTCGATTACACGGTCGCGGGGGAATTCAAGTTCTTCAAGCCGGGTCCGGACGGCCGCGTGACCCGACCTTCCGTTCTCGTCCGGCTCACCGATGCGGACGGACAGCAGGGCTGGGGACAGTCGGTGCCGGTGCCGTCGTGGACCTATGAAACGGTCGAATCGGTGATGAGCACGCTGCGATTCTATCTCGCGGAGATCATGCTGGGCCGCGACCCGGCGGACTTTTCGGGGCTGCACGCGGCGATGAACGCCGCGATCCGCCCCGCCTTCTCGGTCGGCCAGCCGCTCTGCAAGGCCGCGCTCGACCTCGCGTGCCACGACCTCGCCGGACGCCAGCGCGGCGTGCCCGCCTGGAAACTTTTCGGGCCGCCGTCGGCGGCGCGGGACCGGCTCACGCTCAGCTGGACCGTGGCGTCGCCGAGCATGGACGCCGTGGAGCGCCAGCTCTCCGCGGGCCGCGCGCGCGGCTACCGGAACTTCAACATCAAGGTCGGCGCCCCGCAGACCGCCGACTACGACGTCGCCTTGGCGAAATGCGTGCGGGCCTTCGCGCCCGAGGGTTTCCTGTGGGCGGACGCGAACACCGGCTACACCACGGATGAGGTGCTCGCGCTCGCGCCGAAGCTGCGCGACGCGGGCGTCGATGTCCTCGAGTCGCCGCTCCCGCCGACGCAGATCCGCGGGTACCAGGCGTTGAAAAAACTCGGGGCGCTGCCGGTGCTGATGGACGAGGGCATCCTTTCGCCGGCGGAATCCGCGGAATTCATGGCGCTCGGCATGATGGACGGCATCGCGATGAAACCCGCGCGCAACGCCGGCCTCTGGCCCTCGGTGCAGATCGTCACCCAGCTCCGCGAGCGCGGCCTGATGGTGCTCGGTTCCGGGCTCACCGATCCCGATTTGTCGCTCTCCGCCGCGGCGCACCTGTTCGCGTGGGCGGGGATCGCGCAGCCGTGCGCGCTCAACGGCCCCCAGTTTCTCAGCGACCGGCTGTCCGGTGAAACCCTCGTGCCGGAAAATGACGCGTTGACGGTTCCGACCGGACCCGGGCTCGGGCTCGCGCTCGACCCGCGCGCGGAAGCGTGCCTGGAAACCGCGGCCGGATCATAGCCCGAGCCATGCCCCACCCCGCCCGCCGCCTGCTCTTCGCCGCCCGCCTCGCCGCGGGTTTCGCCGGCGCCGCGCTCGCGCTCGCGGTAATCATTTATGCGGCCGCCGCCTTTTTCCGGCCGGACCTCACCCGGCGCCCGGCGATGCCCTCGGCCGCGGAGGCCGCTTCCGCCCGCCAGGCGCGCACCGCCCGGCTCGATCCGAAAAATCCCGCCGTCATCTGGCGCGACGTGGATTATTCCGAAGGCGCGCGCGGCGCCTGGTGGCCGAAGGGCGAGGCGCCGCTCCTCGCCGAGCTGGTGAAGGAGGGAAAACTTCCGCCGGTGGAGCAGCGCACCGGACCCGAGCCGGTGGTGCTCGAAGGCGTGGAGGGGAACGGACGCTATGGCGGCACCTGGCACCGGCTCGCGATCAATCCGGAGGATCTCGAGGGCATCCTGCACACCCGGCTTTCGTACGCCTCCCTCGTGCGCTGGTCGCCTGAGGGCTATCCGATCGTGCCGCATCTCGCCAAGTCGTGGAGCGTCTCCGCCGACCAGCGCGAGTGGACGTTCACGCTCCGCAAAGGGCTGCGGTGGTCGGACGGGCATCCGTTCACCGCCGACGACATCCTGTTCTGGTGGCAATGGGAGATCCTGTACTTCAAATCCGGCGCCGGGACGTCCGGGGGCTCCGATTATTCCTTCATGATGCACGCCGGAAAACTCGGCAGCATCGAGCGGGTGGACGCGCTCACGCTGCGCTTCAAATTCGCGGATCCCAACGGGTTCTTTCTCGAGCGCCTCGCCGGCGCCGTCGATTACTACCGGCCCGTTCATTACCTGAAAAAATTCCACCCGGCGCTGGGAGACCGGGAGGTGATCGCCGCGGCGATGCGGTCGATGAACCTGCCGAGTCCGCTGGCCGTGTACATCCGCGTCAAGCACCGGCTAAATCCCGAGCATCCGCGCCTGTGGCCGTGGATCTACTGCGACTACAAGTCCTCCGCGCCGCAGGCGCTGGTGCGGAATCCCTATTATTTCGCCGTCGACGCCGCCGGGAACCAGCTGCCGTACCTCGACCGGCTCGTGATCGACATCCGCGACCGCGCGCTGATCGGCGCCTCCGTCGCCGGCGGCGAGGCCTCGATGCAGGATCGCCACCTCGACTTCGAGGACTACACGCTGCTGGCCACCGAGGCGCCGCGGCAGGGATACCGGCTCCTGCATTGGTTCAGCGCGACGCGGACCATGACGCAGATCAGCCCGAACCTGAACCGCGCGATCGACCCCGCGCATCCCGAGACCGCATGGAAGCATCGCCTGCTGAACGAAAAAACCTTCCGGCAGGCGCTCTCGCTCGCAATCAACCGCCAAGCCATCATCGATGCGGTCTATTACGGCGTGGGCGAACCGGCGCAGAATTCCCCGGGCCCGGAATCGCCCTACGGCAACGCGCGCCATTTCCACGCATTCACCGACTTCGACCCGAGGCGCGCGGACGCGATGCTCGACGGCCTCGGGCTGGCGCGGCGCGATGGCCAGGGGTTCCGCACGTTTCCGGACGGCTCGCGGATGACGTGGTTCCTGAATCTTGCGACCAGCTTTCCGTCCGACGCCGCGCAGCGCGTGTCCGACGACTGGGCGCGTGTCGGCATCCGCGCGATCGTGCAGATCCACCTGCGGACGCTCTGGCAGGTGGAGCAGGCGGCGCTGGAGCACGATTTCACCTTCTGGCCCGGGCTCGAGGAGTTCATGCCGATGCTCGAGCCGCGCTATTATGTTCCGCTCAACGGCGCCTCGTTCTTTGCCCCGCAGTGGGGCCGCTGGTATTACCGCTCCGGCCGCACCGACCTGCCGCCGGACCGCTCGGCCAGCTTCGAGGGGCCGCCGCCCGGCCACCCCGCGCGTCGCGCGATGGAACTCTACAATCTCGCGCAAATCGCGCCGACCGCCGCCGAGCGGCACGAGCGCTTCCGGGAAATTCTCGATCTCGCCGCGGACAACACCTGGTCGATCAACATCTCCACGCCGCCTCCGGCCCTGGTCGTCGTCAAGGACGGCCTGCACAATGTCCCGTTGCGCGGCCTCGTCGGTTATTACTACAACACGCCCGGGAACACCGGGCTGGAGACGTATTACTGGGACCAGCCGAACGACCCGCCGGCGACGAAGGACCAGATCAAGGAATCGTTGCTCCATCCCTCCCAGCTGCCGGGCCTGACCGCGAATCCTGCGGCCGGCACCTCCGCGCGCCCGGCGCTCGGCGTCTGGGCCTGGCGCGCGCTGGGTTTCGCCGCGCTGGCCGGCCTCGTCGTGATTGCGGTTCGCCATCCTTTCGTCGGCCGCCGGCTCCTGCTGCTCGTGCCGACCCTGCTCGCGATTTCCGTCATCGTCTTCACGATCGTGCAGCTTCCGCCGGGGGATTTCCTGACCTCGAAGACCCTGGAGATTTCCATGAGCGGGGATCCGAACGCCGACGCGCAGCTGGCCAACCTGCGCGAGACGTTCCGCTTCGATGATCCGGCGTGGAAGCAGTACGCCCACTGGATGGGGCTGAAGTGGTTTGTCACGCTCGACGCGGCGGACAGCGGGCTGCTTCAGGGAAACCTCGGCCGCTCGATGGAGAGCAACCTCCCCGTGAACGAGATCCTCGGCGACCGGCTGATGCTCACGTTTGTGATTTCGCTGCTGACGATCCTGTTCACGTGGGTGCTCGCCATCCCCATCGGCATCTACTCGGCGGTCCGGCCTTACACCCTCGGCGATTACGCGCTGACACTCGTGGGGTTTGTCGGCATCTCGATTCCGCCGTTCCTGTTCGCCCTCGTCCTGATGTATCTCAGCGGGGAATATTTCGGGATCACGGTCTCCGGACTTTTCAGCGTGCGCTATGCCTCCGATCCGGTCTGGTCAGGGGGCAAGGTGCTGGACCTGCTCCAGCACGTCTGGGTCGCGGTCGTCGTCCTCGGAGTCGGCAGCACGGCGGTGATGATCCGCGTGATGCGCGCCAACCTGCTCGACGAATTGAAGAAGCCTTACGTCGTCACGGCTCGCGCCAAAGGCGTCCGCCCGCTCCGGCTCCTGCTGAAATATCCGGTGCGCATCGCGCTGAACCCCTTCGTGTCCGGACTGGCCGTGCTCTTTCCGCAGCTCGTTTCGGGCGGGGCGATCGTCGCGCTCGTGCTGAGCCTGCCGACGATCGGCCCGATGCTGATGCTCGCGCTGCTGAACGAGGACACCTACTTCGCCGCGTCGATGCTCATGATCCTCAGCGTGCTCGGCGCCGTGGGCACGCTCATGAGCGATCTCCTGCTGCTCTGGCTCGATCCGCGCATCCGGATGGGAGGCGGAGGACGATGAAACGCCTTCCTCCTTGGGCTCACGCCCGGAGCCGCCTTTTCGCCGCATGAAGGCCGCGCCCGAAATTGCCCCGGTCGTCCCGCCGCCGCGCGCTGAGGATGTCCGCTCGCCATGGGAGCTGACGCTCCGGCGGTTCGCCCGCCACCGGCTGGGGCTCGCCTCCTTTTTCCTGCTCGGCGTCCTCTACGCGATGGCGGTGGGCTGCGAGTTCTTCGCTCCGACGACGCGCGAGTGGCAGGACCAGGGCCATTCGTACTGCCCGCCGCAGCCGGTGCGTTTTTCCTGGCCCGAGGGATTCTATGTCTGCGCGATGCGGCGGCTCGACAACCCGGTGACGTTTGCGCGCACCTATGTCGAGGACCGCGGCGTGAAAATCCCGCTCGGCTTTTTCGTGCGCGGCGAACCCTACCGGTTGTTCAACGTGGTTTCGCTGGACCGGCACTTCTTCGCCGTCGACCGCGCCGGGCGGAACGGCGGCGCCGACGCGGTCTTTTTCCCCCTCGGCGCGGACAAGTACGGCCGCGACGTGCTTTCCCGGCTGGTCTACGGGGCGCGCATCAGCCTGTCGGTCGGACTGATTTCAATCGTGATCACCTTCGTGCTCGGGGTCGTGCTCGGGGGAATCTCGGGCTATGTCGGGGGACGATGGGACAACGTCATCCAGCGCCTGATCGAGGTGGTGAACGCCCTCCCGCAGTTGCCGTTGTGGCTGGCGCTCGGCGCGATTTTTCCCGCGGAGTGGTCGCCGCTGGCGGTTTATTTCTGCGTGACCGTCGCCCTGAGCCTGATCGGGTGGACGGGTCTCGCCCGCGTGGTGCGGGGGAAAATTCTTTCGCTGCGCGAGGAGGACTATGCGGTGGCGGCGCGATTGCTGGGGGCGTCGCATGCCCGCATCCTGTTTCGGCATCTGGTGCCGGGTTTCACCAGCCACATCATCGTGACGCTGACTCTGGGAGTGCCGGGCATGATCTTGGGCGAGACGGTGTTGAGCTTTCTGGGGCTCGGCCTGCGTCCGCCGATTGTCAGCTGGGGAGTGATGCTGCAGGACTGCCAGAACCTCCAGACCGTCGGCCATTATCCGTGGCTGCTCTCGCCGGTGCTCTTCATCGTGCTGACGATCCTTGCCTTCAACTTCGCCGGCGACGCCCTGCGCGACGCCGCCGACCCGTACAGCGATCGGTGAGCTTTTTTTGCGCGTAGCACGGGTCTCCGACCCGTGAAGCTGGACTCGAGCTCAACGGGCGTGCTCGACGTTCTCCGTTGGCAGAGTCCGCCCACACGGGTCGGAGACCCGTGCTACACGCTCTAAGCCTTCACCGACCACGGGGTCGATGATGCCGTGGCCCGGATCGAGAACCGCTTCACGCCGCCGTTTCTCAGCCCGGCGATGATGATCTGGCCGTTTTCGCCTTTCGGGCGAAGGAGGCGGCCTGAGAGCGTTCGGGTCGTTGCGTTCCAGCGCACGCCGGCGAGTTCGCGGCCGCCGCTTTGGTGAAAGGTCGTGCCCACCGGCCATGGGTGCGGGCGCGGCTTGCGCAACACGAGCAGCTTCACGGCCGGGCCATGAAAGCCGATGTCCAGCCAGCCCGGCCCGGATTGCTGGATCGGATGCGTGTAGTCGCCGGGGTGCCGATAAGCGCCGGCGGGCAATGCCGCGCGCGGGATGATTCCGAGAAATTGTCCCGACCAGAATTCATACGCCCATCGCTTCGCGCCCGCCGGCAAGCCCAGGCGGGTCAGCTCGATCTGAAAGCGCCGGGGCAGGTTCACGCCCGATCCCGGTTCCGTCGGCGGCTCGGTCCAGTTGAACACCGCCACCAGCGTCCACTCATCCCAGTCCGCCTTGACCGGAAGCACCCAGACGCTGGCGCCCGCCGGCGCGCGCTCCTGCGGCTCCTCGAGCGCCACCCGCCTCGCGATCTCCGGATTTTTTTTCTCCTTCGCCTTGACCAGCGTCAGGTACGGCAGCGTGCCCGTCCGGATCGGATGAAACAGGTCGACCGGTTTCGCGGGCGTGCCGTTCGGCGGCAGCGTCGCAAGCAGCACGCTCCACCGGTCCTCGGGCAGGGTCGTGAGCTCGTCGCCGATGTCGACGTGCCCGGCTCCCATGAACGTCGCGGTCGCCCGCAACCGCGCCTCCTCCAGCGTGCCGGGCAATCCCACGACGAGGCAGGAAGGCTGCAGCAGGGACCAGCGCTGCTTGAAAAGATGGCATGCGTAGCTCGTGTAGACCTCGCGCAGATGACGCCAGCCGAGCCCGGAGTTGCCGGTGTCCATGTTGGCGTAACTGAGTTCCGTGATTCCCGCCCCCGCATAATCACAGCCGGAACAGTCAAGCATGAGCGCCGGCTCGCCCTGGGAATTCAGCGCCGCGTGCGCGATTTGAAACGCCGTGCGGACCGCCTCGCGCGCGCCGGGGTTGACCAGCCGCGGATCGTGGCGTCCGCGGAGTTTCCCGCCGGCGACGATGCCGGCGAAATCCCATTTCACGTAGCGCACGCCCTGCCGCGCGAGTTCGGTGAAGTTTTCCCGCAGCCAGGCCTGCGCGCCGGGATGCGAGACATCCAGCGCATGCACGGCGCAGAACGGTTCCCAGAACCAGCGATAGCAGACGGCCGGCCGGCCCCGCGCGTCGCGCAGCAGCCATTCCGGATGCTCGCGCACGATGGGGTGAACCTCCGCGACGCACGACACGCCCACCCAAAGTCCGAGTTCGAACGATTCCTTCCGCAGTTCGCCGCTCAGCCAGCGAAGCCCGCGCCCAAAGCGCGCGTTCGCCTCGAAATAGGTCGGGAGGTTGTCCTTCTGCCAGCCGAGGTCGACCTGGAGATATTTCAGGCCCAGTTCCCCGAGGCGGCGGCCGCGGGCGGCGAGCGCCGTGGCCAGCACTTTCGCCTCGCTCACCCCGAGCCGATGCGGATACCAGCTGCACCAGTTCGCCATCGGCGCTGGCGGCGCCTTGAAATGGTTGCGTGCCCTGATCCGGTCGCCGTGCGCGCCCAGCAGCTCCAGCGGATCGTCGCCAGCCGCGATCACGAAATCGCCGAGCGCGAGGTCCTCGCCAAGACCCAGCGGATAATCGCCGCCGTCAAAACTGATCGTGAACTCCCGGAAGGCCGGCACGCGCGCCAGCGCCGCGGCCCCTGTCTCCGCGGTTTTTTCCGCGGTCATCCCGCCATCGACATTGTCCCCGCCCGTCTCCCGGCTGCGAGCGGCTCCACTCGTCATCCGCCCCGAGAACTCCGGCAGCCAGCGGTCGACGGTCTCGAAACCCAGCAGCGCGGCGGCGCGGGAGACGGGACAATAAAAAACGGTGTGGGTCTGGCTCACGAACGCGCCCATGCGGCCATCGCACGCCTTGAGGCCGTCGCTGCCCGTGACCATCTGCCGCGGCGTCCGCACGCGTCCCTGATAGGCGTTCTGCTCGAGAATCCTCACCTCCGCCGGCGCCGGGCCGAGCGCGATCTTCGAGCTCGCGAAAAGCGTGACGCGATTGAGCGCGACTGCGCCCGGCACGGTCGCGCGCACAACCGTCAGCACCCGGATCCTCGCCGCGGACTCGCGGATAAACTCCTGGACCAGCTCGACGCGCCGTCCGCGCCAGACGATCGTGCGGCCCCGGCGGCTGGCGGCGTTGCCCGCCATCCGCAGGTTTTCGCGCGTGCCATCGAGTTCCAGCCAGGGAACGCCCGGCCCGAACCGGAACGGCCCGGCCGCGATCTCCATCCGGTTTCCGACCACCTCGAGTTTCACGTTCGCCACCATCGTCAGATTGGAAGTGGGTGTTCGATGTTGAAGGCCGCCCGCTCCTCAAAGCCGCACTTCCCTGCCGTCGTTCGCGCCGCTCTCGTTCGCCGCCTCGATGAAGCGCATGATCTCGATCGTCTCTTCCGGGTCGACCGGCACCGCGCCGCCCTGGAAAAAAGCGAGGTAGGCCTCGGTCAGGCTCGCATAAAAGGGCTTGGCCTGGGCCTGCACGTTCACGGGCGCGCTGTGTTTTTCAAAATGGACGAGGCCATGCATCTCGTAGTTTCCGGTGCGGCTGCCGCGCACCGTGCCGATGCGGCCCTCGGGCCAGAGCCCGGTCGCGAGATCCTGCGTCGGGGTCGAGACACAGCGCACGCTCCGGCAGCCGCGACCCATCGCGGCGTAGAGCATTTCGACCGCGTGAATGCCGTACCAGTAGAGCCCGGGATTGGTCGGCTCGTGCGCCGCCGCCCCGCAGAAATCCGCGCCGCGGACGAGCGGCTTGGACTCGGGCGTCACGACCTTGACGAGCGCCTCGGTGAACCGCAGCGACGACGACGAAAAGAGGCGGACGTTGTGCTTCTTCGCGGTCGCGAAGATTTTTTTCGCGTCAGCCGTGCTGACCGCGAAAGGCTTGTCCATGAATACCGGTTTGCCGAACGGCGCGATGCGTTCGAACTGGCCGGGATGCGTGCGTCCGTCGAGCGAGGTCAGCAGGATCGCGTCCGCCGCCTGCGCCACCGCCTCGGGGCTGTCGACGATCATGACGCCGAATTTGTCCCGCAGCTCGGCCGTGTAACCCGGAACCCGGCTGATGCTCGACGGGATGTCCGGCGAACCGCCGGGCCACGCGACCGTCACCCGCGCGCCCTTCAGCGCCTGCTTCGATGCGGGATTGTTGAACGTGTCGCTGAAGACCAGCACATGGGAGGTATCGAGCCCGATGATGCCGAGCTTCAGTTCGGAGGCAGGCGCAGGATTCATCGCCCGCGAGGCTGGGCGCGCCCGGCCGGCGATTCGAGCGCAGAGTATGATTCCATCAACGTGATTGTTCGCCGCTCCTCAACTTCGTCTCGCCCGGCGTGGCGGACCTTGCCATACCGGCTGCATGGCTGATCCCGGTCTCGCCGCGCGTTCTCCTCTCCCCCGCATCCGTTTGCTCGCGACCGGCGGGACGATTGCCGGGGCGCAGACCAGCGGCTCGCGCAGCTACCAGGCCGCGGCGTTTTCGATCGAGGCGCTGATCGGGGCCGTGCCCCAGCTGGCGAGCCTCGCGCGGCTCGAAGTCGAGCAGGTCGCCGCCATCGGCAGCCAGGACATGGATGAGTCGGTCTGGCTGAAACTCGCGGCCCGCACGCGGGCGGCGCTGGCGGAGCCGGAGATCGCCGCCGTCGTGATCACGCATGGCACCGACACGATGGAGGAGACGGGTTATTTCCTGAACCTCGTCGTCGGCAGCACCAAGCCGGTCGTGCTCGTCGGCGCCATGCGACCCGCCACCGAGATCAGCGCCGACGGACCGATGAATCTCTACAACGCGGTGGCGGTCGCGGCGCATCCCGATGCCGCGGGCCGCGGGGTGCTCGTCGTCGCCAACGATGAAATCCATTTTGCCCGCGAGGTCTCGAAGACGAACACGACGCAGGTCGGAACGTTCAAGGCGACGCACCGCGGGCTCGCCGGGCTCGTCCACGCGGGGCGTCTCCACCTCTACGCCCCTCCGGTCCGCCGCCACACCGCGGCGAGCGAGTTTTCGAACCCTCCCGCGACGGCGCTGCCCCGCGTGGACATCGTTTTCGGCCACGCCGGAATGGGCCGCGAGCTGATCGAGGCCGCGGTG
>JAQGON010000213.1 GCA_028293565.1 Verrucomicrobiota bacterium
GCGAGTTCCCCTGATGAGAATACGCTCATACCACCTTGTGGCGGCGAGCGTGAGCGAGTGGCGCGAGGCCAGCTCCCGGGTCACGCTCATTCCCCCGATAACCGTCGTAGGTCGGATCCCAATCCTTCCACACCGGCTCATAAGCCTGCGTGCGGAGGAACGAAGCGACCTCCGCCGGCGAACGCTCGTCATCGATCGCAAACTGCTCGAGCGAATCCGGTGCGCTGGTGTATCCCCCCGGATTTGTTTTCGAACCCGCGCTCATTGACGTGAAGCCGAGGCGAAACGCCTGGTCGCGAAAATCGGCGCTCTCCCGCGTCGACAGCGAAAGCTCGACCTCCTGGCTCAGCAGCCGAAACGCGCACGCCGCCTGGACGAGATCGCGTTCCTCGAACGGCGTCACGGCGATGTCATTTCCCTCGTGCGGGCGCAGGCGGGGAAATGAAATGCTGTAGCGCGTCCGCCAGTGGTGCTTCTCGAGATGGCGCAGATGCAGGCCGACAAACCACGATTCGGCCCGCCAGTCGGCCAGCCCGTACAAGGCGCCCAAGCCAATCTTTTTCACGCCGGCGCGCCCGAGGCGATCCGGCGTCTCGAGCCGGTAGCGCAGATCGGCTTTCGGCCCCTTCAGATGATGCAAGGGATAGGTCGCGCGATCGTAGGTCTCCTGGTAAACCAGGACCGTGCTGAGCCCGTCGTCGACCAGCGTGGCGTAATCCGCCTCGTCGAGGGGCTGCACTTCAATCGACAACCCGGAAAAATGCGGGCGGAGCAATCGCAATGCGTTGCGAAGATATTCCGTGCCGTAGCGACTCGATTCACCCGTCACCAACAGGACGTGATCGAAACCCAGCTGCTTGAGTACCGCCGCCTCGGCCGCGATTTCAGCGTCGTTCAGTGCCTTTCGCGGAATCCGGTTCTGCGCGCTGAAGCCGCAGTACGTGCAGACGTTCGCGCAGACATTCGTCAGGTACATCGGCGCATACAGCTGCATCGTACGGCCGAAACGCTCCACCGTGAGGCGGTGGCTGAGCTGCGCCATCTCCTCGAGAAAAGGGGCCGCGGCCGGCGAGAGCAGCGCGGCGAAATCGTCGAGGCTGAGGCCCGCGCCGACCCGCCCGAGCGCGCGCCGCACCTCCGCCGCCGTTTTGCCGGCAACGTTGCGGACAACGTCCGCGAAATCGTGCTGCTCCCAGGTGGCGACGAAGCTCATGCGTGCTCGAGGGCGGCGCCCGGCTGCGGCTGGCGACGCCGGTCGGAGATCGCTGCGGAAAAGAAAGATTTCATCGGTCCACCCCCGCCAAAAACGCCGTGAGCGGCGAGGTCGCCTTGGCTTCGATCGCTCCGCGCGCCCCGCCCGCGCGCGGCAGCCCCGCGACATACGCGAGCCGACCGGCCTCGACCCCGCGCTTGAACGCGTCGCCCATGCCAATCGGATCCGCGGCGGCCGCGATGGCGGTATTCACGAGCACGGCGTCGGCGCCCATCTCCAAGGCGGCGGCGGCGTGCGACGGCGCGCCCAGGCCCGCGTCCACCACAACCGGCACGCGACTCTGCGCGATGATGATTTCCAGGAACGCCCGCGATTCCAAACCGCGGTTGCTGCCGATCGGCGCCCCGAGCGGCATCACTGCCGCCGCGCCCACTTCTTCGAGCTGCTTGCACAGCACGGGATCCGCATGGACATAGGGCAGCACGATGAAGCCGCGCTTCACGAGTTCCCGCGTGGCGGCCAGCGTCTCGATCGGATCGGGCATCAAATACTTCGGGTCAGGATGAATTTCGAGTTTCAGCCAGTTCGTTTCCAGCGCGTCGCGCGCCAGCTCGGCCGCGAGAATGGCCTCCTTCGCATCGCGCACGCCCGAGGTGTTCGGCAGCAGGTGATAGCGTTCGGTCTCCAGATGGCCGATGATGTCGTCCACCGAGCCGTCCGTGCGCACGCGGCGCAGCGCCACCGTGACGAGCTGGGTCCCCGTCGCGGCGAGGCTCGCCCGCATGACTTCGCCCGAGCTGTATTTTCCCGTCCCGACAAAAAGGCGCGAGGTGAACTCCACGCCGGCGATAGTGAGAGATTGCGGGTTCATGGGTTAAGGGGTTCTGGTGGCCGCCGAGCGTGCACGCGGGGATCCATCCCGCTCGTGCCAAGCCTCCCCGCGTACAACCTCGCGGCCATCCCGGCGCGGGCCTGCATTCCACGCGGCCGACAACGCGGCAAAATTCCGTTCGATCTCCCCCGCGCGAAAAAGCGCGCCGGAAACAGCCACGCCGGCAGCTCCCGCCGCGCGCACCGCCGGTAAATCGGCCGCCTCGACGCCGCCAATCACCCAGGCGGGCAGCCCGTTGAGCTGCAGGATCAGATTCTGCACCCCGCTGAGCCCGAGAATCGGCGGAAGTTTTTGTTTGGTGGCCGTAAAGCGCAGCGGACCAACACCGACATAGTCGAGGCAATCCATCGTCTGCACGCGCGCCACGTCCACGGCATTGTTCACGGTGCCGCCCAGCAGCCGCTGCGCGCCCAGTCGCCGGCGAGCTTCCCGCCATTCCAGATCCAGTTTGCCGAGGTGAACGCCGTCGGCTCCTGCCGCGAGCGCGATGTCGACACTGTCATTGACGATGCAGATCGCGCCGCGCCCGTGACAGATTGCAACCACCTCGCGGGCCGTCTCCAGCCACGCGTCCGTCGAGACCTGCTTCATCCGCAGCTGAATCCATTTCGCCCCGGCCGCACAAAGGCGTGACGCCTGTTCCGCATGGGAAAGCGCCAGGCCATCCTGCGTCAGGCACATCACGGGATCAAGGTTCTGGGTCTCAAGCGGCATGGTCAGAATGAAGGTGGTCCGGCGCCGCGGCGGGTTCGTCGCGGTTTGCCCGCACGCTTTCGCGAATCTCCGTGAACACGCCCACCGGATCCTCGGATTGCCAGATCGCGCCGAGCACCGCGACGCCATCGAATCCCAGGGCAATGGCCCGCGGCGCGGTTTCCGCGGTGATGCCGCCCAGCGCCAGCACACTGGCCCGCCGTTGTTCCGCCGTGCGAGCCCTCAGCAGCAGGGACACGTCCTGCGGGGAAAAACTCCCGCTGGGGCCGTAACCCGGCTTCGACATCGTCGGGAAAATCGGCCCGAAGAAAATGGAGTCGTAGCGATCAAACGCCGCCTGCAACGCGCCCAACTCGTGACACGAGCGGCTCGCGAGTCGTCCGGGGGCGGACAGCGCGGCAGTCAGGAACGGCGCCGTCGAACCGCCCGCGTTGCCGGGCATGTCGCGCCAATGCCGCCCACCGAGGCCGAACTCGTCGACGAGCTGATGATGCTGATGCAGGACAAGTCGCGGCCGCCACTCCGCGGGGACAACGGTCAGCCAGTGGCGCAGCTGCTCCCGCGACCACACAGGTTTCCGGACGTGATAACGCTCGAGACCCGCGGCCAACAACGACCCCATCACCGCGAGTTCACGCGGGTCCTCGGTCTCCGGAGAAATGACGACCAGCTTCATCCGCCTTGGGTGGCTTGGATGACCAGCACGCGATCGTCCGCCGCCAGCGCCTGGTCGGGCCAGCGGCCGCGCGGGACGACGTTGCCATTCACCGCGACGGCCACCCCTTTGCGCTCGCCCAATCCGAGCTCGAGCACGAGCGCGAGCACCGTCCCGCTCTCCGGCAGTGGACGAACCCGGTCATTGACGTGGATCACCGGAACGGCCGTGGCGGCTCGGAGCTCCGGGCTTGCCGAAACGGTCGTGGTCATGGCTTGGTCGCGCCGAGATAGATTTCCCCGCCCGCCTGCTTGAACTCGCTGGCCTTCGCCTCGAGCCCGGCGGCCAAAACTTCATTCGTGCCCAAGCCGTGTTCTTCGGCATATCGCCGCACGTCCTCGGTGATCCGCATCGAGCAGAACTGCGGGCCGCACATCGAGCAGAAGTGCGCCGTCTTCGCCGCGTCCTGCGGCAGCGTCGCGTCGTGGAACTCGCGGGCCTTCTCCGGATCGAGCCCGAGGTTGAACTGATCCTCCCAGCGGAATTCGAAGCGCGCTTTCGACAGGGCGTTGTCGCGATACTGCGCCGCCGGATGCCCCTTGGCGAGGTCGGCCGCGTGGGCGGCGATCTTGTAGGCGATCACGCCATCGCGAACGTCATCCTTGTCCGGCAGGCCGAGATGTTCCTTCGGCGTGACATAGCAGAGCATCGCACAACCGTGCCACCCGATCATCGTCGCGCCGATCGCGCTCGTGATGTGGTCGTAGCCCGGCGCAATGTCCGTGGTCAGAGGCCCGAGCGTGTAGAAGGGCGCCTCGTGGCACCACTCCAGCTGCTTCGTCATATTTTCCGCAATCATGTGCATGGGCACGTGGCCGGGGCCTTCGCACATCACCTGCACGCCGCGGTCCCAAGCCCGCGTGGTCAGTTCGCCCTGCGTCTTCAACTCGCCGAATTGCGCCTCGTCATTCGCATCCGCAATCGATCCGGGCCGCAGCCCGTCGCCGATGGAAAACGACACGTCGTACGCCGCCATCAGGTCGCAGATCTCATCCCAATGCGTATAGAGGAAATTCTCCTTGTGATGCGTGAGGCACCATTTCGCCATGATGGAGCCGCCGCGGCTGACGATGCCCGTCATGCGTCGCGCCGTCATCGGGATATAGCGCAGCAGTACGCCGGCATGGATCGTGAAATAATCCACGCCCTGTTCCGCCTGCTCGACGAGCGTGTCGCGGAAAATTTCCCACGTCAGCGCCTCGGGCCGGCCGCCGACCTTTTCCAGCGCCTGGTAAATCGGCACCGTGCCGACCGGCACCGGGCAATTGCGCAGGATCCACTCGCGCGTCTGGTGGATGTTCTTGCCCGTCGAGAGATCCATCAGCGTGTCGCCGCCCCATTTGACCGACCAGCGCATCTTCTCGACCTCCTCGTCGATCGACGACGCGACGGCGGAGTTGCCGATGTTCGTATTGATCTTAACGAGGAAATTCCGGCCGATGATCATCGGCTCGAGCTCGGGGTGATTGATGTTCGCCGGGATGATCGCCCGGCCGCGCGCAACCTCCTCGCGCACGAACTCCGGCGTGATCTCGCGCGGGATCGAGGCCCCGAAACTCTGGCCCGGATGCTGGCGCCAGAGCGAATTACGCGGGCCCTCGGCGGTCATCTCCAGCAGGTCGCGAGCGCGCTGCAGCTTCGTGTTTTCGCGAATCGCAACGAATTCCATTTCCGGCGTGACGATGCCCGCCTTCGCGTAGGCGAGCTGCGACACGCGCTTGCCCGGCTTCGCGCGCAGGACCGGCCGCGTGCTGCGATCGAAGAACTTGATTGCGGTGCGCCGGCCCTCGGCCTCGGCCTGGGCGCGGTGCTGCTCGGAAAGATAACCGTCGTCGATCGGCTGCACCGCGCGACCGGGCGCGGCCTCGACGTCGCCGCGCTCCTGAATCCACGCCGCGCGCAAGGAGGCGAGGCCCCGCGTGGCGTCGCCATGAAAATCGGCGTCGCCCCATGAGCCGGCGGTATCGTAGACGCGCACCGGCTCGTTCGGCACCTCCGTGCCATTGGGCAGGCGCGTCGGCTGCAAGGTGATTTCGCGCATCGGCACGCGCACATCGGGCCGCGAACCCGTGACGTAGACGCGACGCGAAGCGGGAAACAGGCGGTGACCCGAGGCGGCGATTTCTTCAGATTGGTGAGCGGGCATGGGAGGGAGCAGTGGTCCGCGCCCAACCTCACCTCGGGGCGCAAGCTCCCCCCGCTTGGCGCGGTGGAATCCTGTTTTCCCTACGGCGGTGTTAGACGCATCAGGTTCGAAGACTTCAGGAGCGGATCGTGCTCCCATCTCAGCCCGACGCCTCGGGCTCGCCTAAACAAATTGGTCCTCAAGAGGCCCCCACCCGGCGGAATTATCAAACTAAATTTTCAGCCGTGATCGCCAGGCGAAAACGCAGTCGAGTTCGCGTCGGGGGCGCCCCATGCCCCCCAGCGGCCTCGAATCTCTCCACGTGGCAAACCCGCCCGATGGGGACATCGGGCTCCACCAACGTTTAACGTCGGCGAAACGCGATCAGGCGGCGCGCCACGGTCACCGCGTTGGCAAAACTTGTCATCCGCGCGACGCCTTTGCCCGCAATGCC
>JAQGON010000220.1 GCA_028293565.1 Verrucomicrobiota bacterium
CGGTTTCTACATCGCGCCTCGCCGCACAGCTCCTTTGTCGCAAAACTGGATCGGCTGCGACGCCGTCCAGAGGAACTGGTGATATTTGCCTGCACGCGGCTCGCGCCACGGAGGAGAAGGCGGCACCAGTTGCCACCCTCCTTTCCCCGGTTGCCCGGGATTATCCCAGTCGCGCTCTCGGCGGGTTTTTCATGCCGCCGCACTGCGACTGTTCTATCAAGGAACGACGAAAAAATGAGTGGCTCCGTGCGCAAAGTCACGGGTTTGTTCCTCTCAACTTATTCACCCGGCACTGCGGAAGGTTTGCATCAGCCGCCGTGAATAACTTGTGCCCTTCGCTTTGCTCGCCGGTTGTTCACAACGGCGGAGGGGCAGGGCCCCGCCGCAGGCTGGTTCGGGTGTCGATCAGGCGCCGGCTATTCTGCGCCACGACCGGGTTGGCGGTTGAAACTGCGGCGAAGCCCGGAGACTCTCCCTGCATGCGAATTACCCCTCGCAGCCGTGTCTTGCCCGGAACTGGTCCGTCTCACGATGTCAGTTCGGGCCGCAAGCGCGGAGTCCTCAACCCCACCCCACAATGAAATCCACCCACAAGGTGATCGCGTCAATCACGACGCTTCTCGCCGCCTGTTTCCTCCAGGCTGCTGAATCGAAAACCGTCGCTCGTGTTATCAGCATCCAGGACATAATCACGGACGATGCCAGCGGCTATGCCGCCTGGGTCACCAAGGGCAATGAAATCGCCAAGGCCAAGCTCGGTGTCGACGACTACCAGAAGGTTTTTGTCAGCGCGAACGATGGCGAACGCACCGGCACGGTGCGCACTGTGACCGCCGCCGAGTCCGTGACGGCCCTGACGAAAAACGGGGCGGCCCTGCAGGATGATCCGGCGCTCCGGGACCTCCGCGACCATCTGCGCGGGATCCGCAAACTCGGGGCGCGCGTGCTTTACCAGGGGGTGCGCTTTGATGGCACGCACAAGAACGCGTATGTTTATACGACCACTGCAATGGTGAGCGACGAGGCCGGCTACCTCAAGGCGCTGGACGGGCTGCGGGCACTGTTTGACAGCCACGATTTCCGCGATGTGAAGATCAACGCCTACCGCGTGCTGGCGGGCAGGACAAATTTCTCCCACCGGGTCACGCTTTCGCTGCCCTCGAACGAGCGGCTGGCGGCGTTGCTGGATTTCGTGGCCGCTGATGGCTCGATGGCGGAATGGCTGGCGGGTGCCGCAAAGTTTCGCACCGTGGTTTCGAATAGCACCGCCCACGACATCACCAAGTAGCGCTCACGGCGCTCCACTTGGCCGGGGCCCGCGGCCGCGCGGGCT
The DNA here is from genome assembly GCA_028293565.1 of Verrucomicrobiota bacterium. GTDB lineage: Bacteria > Verrucomicrobiota > Verrucomicrobiia > Opitutales > Opitutaceae > Opi-474. The sequence continues at coordinate 1,334 of JAQGON010000220.1, forward strand.
TTTTTTATTGCCCGCCGGCAAGGGAAAACCGGCCGGGTCTTGTCCTTGCGAATAGCGTCAAGTTGCTCTGTATCTCGCGCCGCATGCCTGCGCCGCGCGAACTGCCCATCTATGAACTCGAAGACCGCCTCCTCGCGGCCGTGCGGGCACAGGGCCGCCTCATCGTCCAGGCGCCGACGGGCTCGGGCAAATCCACGCAGGTGCCGCAGATGTTGCTCAACCATGGCCTGCTCGGTGCGGGCGAGGTGGTCGTCCTCCAGCCGCGCCGGCTGGCGGCGCGCATGCTGGCGAAGCGCGTGGCGGAGGAGGTGGGCACGAGGCTGGGCGAGATCGTGGGCTATCAGATCCGGCTCGATTCCAAGGTTTCCAAGGCGACGCGCATCCGCTTCGTGACCGAGGGCATTTTGCTCCGGCAAATGTCCTTCGACCAGTCGCTGCGTGGCATCAGCGCGATCATCTTCGACGAGTTCCACGAACGGCATCTCTACGGCGACATTTCCCTGGCGCGCGCGCTGCAAATCCAGCAAACGACGCGGCCCGACCTGAAGATCATCGTGATGTCGGCGACGCTCGACGCGGCGCTGCTGAAAAATTATCTCGCCCCGTGCGAGGTGCTGACCTCGCAAGGCCGCACCTTCCCGGTTAAAATCGAATACCTGCCCAAGGCGGTGGATTTCGAGCACGACCCCGTCTGGGTCGTCGCCACGCGCGAATGCGAGCGCATTGCCGCGGGAACGACCGGCGACATCCTCGTGTTCATGCCCGGTGCATTTGAAATCAGCCGCACGGTGCAGGATGTGCAGGGTTCGCATGCGCTGCGCGGATTCGTCTGCTATCCGCTGCATGGCGAGCTGCCGCCCGAACAGCAGGATCGCGCCGTCGCACGTTACGACACCCGGAAGATCATCGTCTCGACCAACGTGGCCGAAACCTCGCTGACCATTGACGGTGTTACGGCGGTGGTGGATTGCGGCCTGGCGCGCATCGCGCGTTTCGACCCGCATCGCGGCATCAACACGCTCCTGATCGAAAAAATCAGCGTCGCGTCCGCCGACCAGCGCGCCGGCCGCGCCGGCCGCACGGCGCCGGGCGTATGCATGCGCTTGTGGACCGAGCGCGAACATGCGTTGCGTCCGCTGCAGGAATTGCCGGAGGTCAAGCGGCTCGATCTGGCGGAGGTGGTGCTGACCCTGAAGGCCGCGGACATTGACGACATCTCCAATTTTCCATGGCTCGAGAAACCGGAGCCCAAGGCCTTGGAGCGGGCGGAGACGCTGCTCAAGGATTTAGGGGCATTGGGTGGTCGTCGCGCTCCGCGCGACGACAGTCCGCGCGCGGAGCGCACGGACCACCTTTCGATCACTGACCTCGGTCGAAAGATGCTCCGCTTCCCGATGCATCCGCGCTACGCCCGGATGTTTTTGGCGGCGCAGGACTACGGCTGCGTGCGTTCAGTGGCGCTGATGGCGGCGCTGACGCAGGGCCGGAACTTCCTGCTGCGCGGCGTGGACAAGCGGACGCAGGAGGCGCGCGACGATCTCTTCGGCGAGGAACACGAGTCGGACTTTTTCCTGTTGATGCGCGCCTGGCGTTACGCCGACAAGGCGAATTACAACGGCGACGCCTGCCGCCGGCTGGGCATCCACGTCCAAGGCGTCAGGCAGGTCGGGCCGCTCTTCGAGCAGTTTCTCGAGATCGCCGCGGGCGAGGGGCTCGATGTGGCGGAAAAACGCATCGACGGCGTCGCCGTGCGCAAATGCGTGCTCGTCGGCTTCAGCGATCATCTCGCGCGCCGCCTCGACAAGGGCACCTTGCGCTGCGAACTCGTCCACAAGCGCCGCGGAGTGCTCGCGCGCGAGAGCGGCATCGATCAGGCGCCGCTGCTGATCGCGGCGGAAATCACCGAGATCGAAAGCCGCGGCGAGGTGAACGTGCTGCTCAATCTCTGCACGGCGATCGAGGAAGCGTGGCTCAAGGAATTGTTTCCGGCCGATTTTGTCGACGCCGGCGGCGTGCTCTACGACGAGTCCGCCAAGCGGGTGCTGGCGCGGAAGGAGCGCCGCTTCCGCGACCTCGTGCTCGAGTCCAAGCAAACCGCCGAGGAGCCGCCTGAAGGCGAGGCCGCGGCGCTGCTCGCCAGGGAAGTCATGGCCGGCCGCATTGTGCTCACCGAATGGAACGAAGCGGTCGAACAGTGGATCATCCGCGTGAACTGCCTCGCAAAATGGTGGCCGGAACTGGAGGTGAACCCGATCACGGACGCCGACCGCGCGACGCTCATCGAACAGATTTGCTACGGCAGCTACGGCGCCCGCGAGTTGAAGGACAAACCGGTCATGCCTATCCTGCGCGACTGGTTATTGGCGGAACAACTGGCGGTCCTCGATGATTACCTGCCCGAGCGTCTCGTCATGGCCAACGGCCGCAAGGCGCGGCTGACTTATTCCAAGGACGGCCCGCCGGTGTTGAGCGCACGCATCCAGGAACTTTACGGCGTGGATGCGAGGTTCACCCTCGGCCACGGCCGGGTGCCGGTGAAGATCGAAGTGCTCGCCCCCAACCAGCGCCCGATCCAGGTCACCGACGACCTCAGCAACTTCTGGCGGGAGCAATATCCGAAGATCAAGACCGAGCTCTCCCGCCGTTACCCGCGGCACGAGTGGCGCTGACTTGCGCGGCGGTTATGACGCCGGCCGCGGATAATTTCGCTTTAGCGGCGGCATAATACCTGCGTATTTCAACCCCGATGGCGCCCCCCCACAAGGCTCTCGACCAACTCAACAACCTGCGCGCCGAAGTCCGCAGTCTCGGCGCCACGCTCGGCCGCACCATCGCCGCGCTCGAGGGCGAAAAGACCCTCGCGACCGTTGAACACCTGCGCGTGCTCGCGAAGAACAGCCGGGCGGGCGACGCCGCCGCGGCGCGCAGCCTGGCCCAGGCGGTGGGACAGCTGACGCCGGCCGAGGCCTTCAACCAGGCCATGGCCTTCACGCTCTACTTTGAACTCGTCAACCTGGCCGAGGAAAATTTCCGCATCCAGATTCTGCGGGAACGGAATCAGAAGCATCGCAGCGCGCTCGCCGCCGGTGAAAAGAGCGAGCCGATGCGCGAATCCATCGAGGCGGCCATTCGCGAACTCAAGGCGGCCGGCGTCCCGAAGCCCCGGCTGCAAAAACTGGTCGGACAGCTGGACATCGAACTCGTGTTCACCGCGCATCCGACGGAGTCGAAGCGCCGCACGATGCTCGAAAAACTCGCGACGCTCGGCGACATCCTGCGCCGCCATACGCTCGAGGAGCTCCAGCACGCGCCCGGCGACATCAAGCGCGAGATCGTTTCGCTCTGGCTGACCGACCGCAGCCGCACCGAACGCCCTGAGGTCACCGACGAGGCGCGCACCGGGCTCTGGTATTTCGACCGGACCCTTTATCAACTGCTGCCGCGCCTCCACGACGACCTGCAGTCGGCGCTGGACCGCCACTATCCGGGTGTGAAGGCGCCACGACGCTGGCTGTCGTTTGGGTCATGGATCGGGGGCGATCGCGACGGCAATCCCGGTGTCACCGCCGACGTTACGGCGCAGGTGCTGCAAATGCACCGGCGCATGGCGGTCAGGAAGCTCGCGGACTCACTCTACAATCTCGCGGGCTCGATCACGCTGTCGGATCGGCGCGTGAAGTTCTCGCCGGTGATTCGCCGGATGGCGGAGGAATGTCGCGCTTCCTCGGACCTGATGGCGCGGGTGGGGCAGCGCTACCCGCGCGAGCCCTATCGGATTATTTTGAGCAGCTTGCGCGAGCAGCTCATGGCGCAGGTTGACGTCGGGCTGGCGGGGCCGGTCAGGGCTGGAACGGTGCGACTGAGCGAAGCCGACGTGCGTTCCACGCTCGCGGCGATCGAGGCGGATTTGCGCCGCGGCAAAACGGCATTGCTGGCGGAGGGCGAATTGAAGGACGCGATCGCGGACGTTGACGTCTTCGGCCTGCACATGGCCCGGCTGGATTTGCGGCAGCACTCGGCGTGGCACGCCAAGGCCGTCGCGGAGTTGCTCCAAAAAAACGATTACGAACAGCTCGAGGAAGCCGCCAAACAGGAGCTGCTGAGGGCCGCGTTGCGCGAAGCCCGGGAATTGTCCGACGCGCAAGCCGCCGGACTTTCCGCCGACGCCCGCGTCGTGCTCGACCCGCTGCGGCTCGCGGCACGGGCGCAGGCGGAGTTCGGGGCGGCCGCGCTCGGGGTTTATATCATCAGCATGACGAACGAGGTCTCGGACGTGCTGGAGGTGCAGTTGCTGCAGGCGCTGGCCGGAGTCCGGCTGCCGATTGCCCCGCTGTTTGAAACGCTCGACGACTTGCAGCGGGCGCCCGCGATTCTGACGGCGTTGTTCGAAAACTCCGCCTACGCGCCGGAACTCACGCGGCAGGAGAGACACCAGCACGTGATGCTCGGCTACTCCGATAGCAACAAGGACTGCGGCTACCTGACGGCGAACTGGGCACTCTATCAGGCGCAGGACGCGATCATGGCAGTGTGCCAGCGGCATCGCGTGAAGGTCACGCTATTCCACGGTCGCGGCGGCAGTATTGCGCGCGGTGGCGGTCCTGCGGCCAAGGCGATCCTTGCGCAGCCCGTCGGGCTGAAGGACGGCGGGATCCGGGTCACCGAGCAGGGCGAGGTGCTCTCGACGCGTTACCACGACGTCGACCTCGCGCATCGCGTGCTCGAGCAGATGGCCTATGGCGTGTTGCTCGGCGCGAACGAGGCGCAGGACGGCGCGCGAAAGCTGCCCAAGCATTGGGTCAAGGCGATGGAGGAGATGAGCGCGGCGGCGCTGGCGGCCTACCAGGCCTGCGTGCACGATGATCCGGAGTTTCTCACCTTCTGGCGGCAGGCCACGCCGATCGACGAGATCGGCGAGCTCAACTTTGGCTCGCGTCCGACCTACCGGCGCAAGGGCAGCATGAGCGTCGCGGACCTGCGCGCGATTCCCTGGGTTTTTTCCTGGATGCAGAGCCGGTTCAATTTTCCCGGCTGGTATGGGCTCGGCAGCGGACTCAACGTGATTTTGCGCCGCGGGCCGGAGGGGGAAAGGCTCCTGCGCGAAATGTATTCCAAGTGGCCGTTCTTCCAGACTGCGATCGCCAATGCGCAGCTCACAATGTGCAAGGCCGACATGTCCATCGCGAAGGTCTACGCGTCGCTCGTCGACGACGAGGGTATCCGCGAGCGGGTGCTGGCGCGCATCCTCGACGAATTTCGGCTGACGGAAAAAGCGGTGCTGGCCGCGACGGACCAGCGCGAGATGCTGGAGCACGAGCCCGTGCTCGCGCGCTCGATCAAATTGCGCAATCCCTATGTCGATCCGCTGAACTATCTGCAGGTCGAGATGCTGAGGCGCCGCCGTCGCGGGAAGCTGAAGAAGGCGGAACGGGACAGCACGCGCGCCGTGATGGAGCTGACGGTCAACGGCATCGCCGGCGGGTTGAAGAATACGGGGTGAGTTTCTTTTCGTGGGAAGCGAGCTTGCTCGCGATTTCGGGCGTCCTGAATCGCGAGCAAGCTCGCTTCCCACAAGCGACTGGCCCGGACCGGTCGAAGACCGGTCCTACTTGGCTTCGTTCACGAATACCAGATACATATTCGCGGCGGTGACGCTCGTGTTCTCAGTGTTGGCGCCAAGGGTGAGGCTTTCGTTCGCCTTCACGGAACGCCGGAAGAGATCCAGTTTCTGTCCGGCGACGGATAGAGTGATTCCCGCCGGTTCGAACTGTTTCGTCAGCCACGCCGGGCGCGGCAGCCGGTTGTCGTGTGCGACCCAGACGACCGCGTCGCTGCCGACGGCCAGCTCCATGAGATCCACGGCGCTGTAGAGCGCATCGCGATTATCGACCTGCACCCAGTCGGCGCCGGCCAGGGCGGCCGGAAGATTCGTGAACGGCGAGTCAATGTTCACGTAGGCATTCCGGCCGTCGCGGGCGTTGGTCTCGACGTGGACGATGGAGGCGTTCGGTGCGGTGTAGTTGAGGGTCTGGATGAATTTCCCGAGCATGGCTGGACCGGCGGGCTTGGCATCCTCTGTCGCGGTGGCGGAAATGGTCCGGACAGGCGCCTGTAATGGGAGCTCCAGATTACCCGATGCCGGCAAAGCGCCAGTATAGGCGAGAGCTGTAAAGCCGACGGTGCGGCTAGGGGAATTGCTGGCCGGGAAATCCGGGCTGCGGGCGGTAATGGTAATCCTGCCCGGCTCACGGGTGGTGCGAATGGCCACGCGATTGATGCCGGCCTCGAGATCGAGATAGGGATGGTTGATGGAATCGATTTTCCCTGAGTTGTAGCCGCCGCGCCAGACCGCCGGCCCGGTGATCTCAAAATCCACGCGACCCTGGTAGGTCGGACAGCGTCGGCCTTGCTCATCGACCGCCTCGACATCGATGAGCGCGATGTCAGATCCATTGGCAATCAGGCCCATGCCCGGATAGATCCCGGTCAGGCGAAGGGCGTAGGGAGCTCCGGTGGTGCGTTTGATGTCAGTGGCGACGATATTTCCGCCGCGGGAGGAGACGGCCTTCAGCTCGCCGGGGGCGAAGGCCACGTCGGAAAAGGTGAACAGGTAGCGGTCGGACATTTTCCCGTGTCCGAGCGATTTTCCGTCGAGGAACAGCTCCACGTCGTCCGCATTCGCGGCGACATAGACGGTCTTCTTGGTGCCGGCGGGATAGGTCCAGTGGCCGATGATGTGCGCGCGCGGCTCGTCGCTAAACATGACCTGACAGACGTAATAGGCTTCCTTGGGCAGGCGGACGCCATCGACTTCGCCGCCGGCGCGGGCCACCTCGGTGGCAACGCGACCGCCACTGGTGCTGTCGGAGAAAATCCAGTTGGCGCCGCCGGCGTGGTTTTCCGCGCCGAGTTTCTTCACATATTGGCCGGCCTCGTTGACGGCGAACTGCTCCGAAGTGAGTTGGTAGGTCTGGCCCTTGCCCTCGGTATAGCCGAAGTTCGGCGGCGAGGCGTCGTCCCAGACGCGGCGGGGTGATTCCTCGCGGTCGTATTCGCCTTCGACAACCGGCAGGCGGGCGATTTCCCGTCCGCCCTCGGTGCCAATGCCGACATCCATGAATTCGGCGGTGATGGCATCGGCGCGGCGGAAGGCAAAGGCGCGGCCGCCATGCGGATCGTATTTGTCGAACAAGCCGCGCAACTCGGCGGCGTGCTCGCGCGTGACCTTCTGGTTGCCGCCCTCCCAGATCAGGATCGACGG
>JAQGON010000189.1 GCA_028293565.1 Verrucomicrobiota bacterium
GACGACGGCCTTCGTAATCGAAGTGCCGGCGGAGCCGCGGAGATGTTTCTGCTGGACGGTCATGGGAGCAACGAGCTGCGAACATGCATAATGCAGGTGTCATGCCAAGTACTTTTCCCGCGGATGAGGCGAAGAGGTCCGGACGGCGGATCCCGACTTCGCCTTTGCGCGGGGAAAGATTTTCCACTGTGAACGCGCGTGTCGCCACGTTACTCCCGGATTGTCTGCGCGCCAGCGGTCCCGCAGCGTCACGCGATGAACGATGCGACGACCACCACCGGTGAACTCAAGGCGCGCCTGCTTACGTTTGTCCGCGAACGCGACTGGGAGCAGTTTCATGCGCCGAAGAACCTGAGCATGGCGCTCGCGGCCGAGGCCGCGGAGCTGATGGAGCATTTCCTTTGGGCGACGCCGGAGCAGTCGCATGCGGTGGTGCGCGATCCGGTGAAGCGCGCCAAGATCGCCGAGGAGCTGGCGGACGTCGTGATCTACGCACTGGAGTTCGCCAACGCCGCGAACCTCGACCTGGCCGCCGCGATCGAGGCGAAGATGAGCGCGAATGCGAAAAAATATCCCGTGGAAAAAGCGAAGGGCCGGTCCGAGAAATATACGGAGCTTTGAGTTCGATCGGTTGATCGGTGGATCGGTCGGGCGGTCGGGCGAACATCGAACGTCCAACTTTCAACTTCCAACGTCGAATTCCGATCGGGTGGTACCAAGACATCCTATCCCGGCGTAGCCACGAGCGTCAGCGCGTGGACCTTTGATCATCGCCGTTCCAGTCGCTCGTGCTCGTAGCCACCGATTGGTCCAGATCGGCATTCAATGTTGGAAGTTGAAAGTTGGACGTTCGATGTTCGCCCGTCCCCCCCCCGCCCTCCCATCAAAGCGTATCCCCCTTCCAGCCCCACATGCCGCGGTTCACGTCGATGAACTTCACATAGACGCGGTCCTTCGAAATTCCGAGGTGCTCCTCGATCAGCTCGCAAAGCGCGCGGCTCAGCTTCTTGGTTTTCTTCCCTGGCAGCCCGACGCTTTTCAATTCCAGAAACGCCACGGGATCGTCGCTGCCGGCGAAGAGCATCGTCGTGTCGGCCTCGAGCGCCACCATCACCATCTCCTCCGGCTTATCGAGTTCGATCGCCACCAGGGCGGAGGCATTGCGGAGAATCGTCTGCTCGGATTTTTTCCCGATCGGCAGGTTGGTCTGGATTTTCAGATAGGGCATAACGAAAAAAGGACGGAGTCAGACCGGTCAGAATGAGACGGGAAGAGCCCGGGCGCAACTGTCGGCGCGGTGGGCGCGGGTCTCGGGACCGGTGCACGTCAGCCAAATTTCGCGACGATCTCCTCCGGCTTCGTCCCCTGGGCCCGCAGGGAGCGCAGGCTCAGGGCGTCGTGCCGCTTCGCCAGACGCACGCCCGATTCGTCGGTCATCAGCGGGCAATGATGGAACCGCGGCGGAGCCAGCCCGAGCGCGCGGTACACCAGGATCTGACGGAAAGTGCTCCGGATCAGATCGGCCCCCCGTACGACCTCGGTCATTTTCATGGCGGCGTCGTCGACCGCGCACGCGAGCTGGTAACTCGGGACGTCGTCCTTGCGCCAGACGAGAAAATCCCCGAAGTCGCGGCCGGCGACGGCGCGCTGCGGGCCGAAGTTTCCATCCACAAATTCGATCGTCTCCCCTTCGGGCACGCGTAGCCGCCAGTTCACGCCGATCTTTTCCTCGAGCGGCGGCAGCGGCGCGTCCCGGGCGGGGCGAAACTCCCTGGGATAGACCGGTTCGTCATCGGCGCCGGCCTCCTCGTGCGGCGCCCCGATCGCCTCGAGCACGTCGCGGCGCGAGCGCGTGCAGGGAAAAATCAGACCCGCCGCATGCATTTTCCCGAGGGCGGCCCGGTAGAAGCTGCGCCGGCCGCTTTGCTGGTACGGCGCGTGCGGACCTCCGACGTCCGGGCCTTCCTGCCACTCCAGACCGAGCCAGCGCAGGTCCTCCAGCATGGCCGAAACGAAATCGAGGCGAAAGCGGACGGCGTCGAGATCCTCGTTGCGCAGCACCAGCGTGCCGCCCGCGGCGCGCGCGCGCTCCGCTGCGATCCAGAAGGTCCGCGCGTGGCCGAGGTGCAGGTGCCCGGTCGGCGACGGCGCGAGGCGTCCGCGGTAGCTGGAGGTCGGGTCGGACATCGGGCTTTCAACCTTCAACTTCCCACCTCGGGTTTCGAGCGCTATCGTCCGCAGGCCGACGGAAGCCTGGACCGCGGGCGAATGAGACCGGCGCCGTCTGGCGGGATGCTGGAAGGTGAATCTTCGACATTCGCATGTCGGCTCCGGAATTATTAGCGTGAACCAGCGTGAATTAGCGGTTGAAAGAAATCATGCCCAAACTGCTCTGCGTCTACTGTTCCTCGAGCGACCGGCTCGATCCGAAGTACGGCGTCGCGGCGGCCGAACTCGGGCGCGAGCTGGTGAGGCAAGGCTGGGGGCTGGTTTACGGCGGCGGCAAAACCGGCCTGATGGGCATCCTGGCCCGGGCCGTGAAGGAAAACGGCGGCCACGTCGTGGGCGTCATCCCGGAATTCATGAAGCTGCGCGAGCTCGCCTACGACGAGGCGGACGAGCTCGTCACCGTCGTCACGATGCGCGAGCGGAAGCTTCTGATGGAAACGCGCGCCGACGCGTTTGTCGCGCTTCCCGGCGGATTCGGCACGCTCGAGGAGATCATGGAAATCCTCACGCTGCGCCAGCTGGACGTCGTGAAAAAACCCTGCGTGTTCCTGAACCAGGAGGGTTTCTACGACGACCTGTTCAGGCTGTTTGCGCGCATGCTCGCGGATCGTTTTTTCAAACCGTCGAACATGGATCTGTTTCGGGTGGCGGGGAGCGTGCCCGAAATCTTCACGCAGATCGGGCAGAGCGGGAATTTCCAGGTGGAATCGAAGTGGTTCGAGACGCGCTGAGCAACGCGCACCGCCCGGTAGCAGCCGACGTCAGGAGGCTGAGTTCACGCTCCACCCGGCAGCCGCCGACGTCATTTCCGCTCGCGCCCATTCGTGGTTGTGAATCGAGGGACCGTTTCCTCTGTTATCTCATGCATCGCGCGGACCTTCTTCAGCTGTTGCACGCCCACGCCGGACGGATCCTGGACGCGCACGAGGCGGCGGCGACCGCGGATACGATCCGGTTCGTCGAGCGCCACGCGGATTGCCTGAAGCGCGAGCTTTCGATCGGCCACGTCACCGGCTCGGCGTGGGTCGTCGATTCCTCCCGGACCCGGACGCTGCTCACGCATCACCGCAAGCTGGAGAAATGGCTCCAGCTCGGCGGCCACGCCGACGGCGATCCCGACCTGCTGGCGGTGGCGCTGCGCGAGGCGAGGGAGGAAAGCGGTTTGACCGGGATCCGCGCGACGAGCCGCGATATTTTCGACGTCGACCGTCATTTGATTCCTGCGCGGAAAAGCGAGCCGGCCCACTGGCATTACGACATCCGCTTCATGATCGAGGCGGATCCGGCGGAGCCGCTGAAAGTGTCGGACGAGTCGAAGGAACTGGCCTGGGTGCCGGTCGCCCACGTGACCGCGCTCAATCCGGAGGAATCGATGGCGCGGATGGTGCGGAAGACTCTGGAATAGCGGCGGGTCTCCGGCCGGCCTATTCGCCGCTGGAAGACCGGCGCTATTGCCAGAGCGCGACGACGTCTTCTTTTCTGACCCAGCCGGTCTGGCTGTTGTCGAAGGAGAGGCGCACCCAGCCGAGAAAAGTCCTGTCCACGACGGCGACGCTGCCCGCCGCGAGGGTCGTGCTTTTCTGGCTCGTGTCCGCTTCGGTCGGGATCGAACGCAGCAGGCTGCCGCGCCACACGATCACCGCGCGGCTGTCGGCCGCCTGCCCGTAAGCGTGGACGCCCGCCACCGCCGAAACTCCGGTCAGCATGCTCAACGCGAGCCCCGCCGCCGCCAATCCGCTCCGCCGCCGCGACGACCCGCGATAGGTTCCGGCAAGCAGGAAGCCAAGCGAAAGGGCGGCCAGCGCGGCCGCGGCGATCAGCAGGCGCTGCCATCCGGCCGGCGACGCCTGGCGGGCGAGCGCCTGCAGCGGTCCCGGTTTCGGAAACGCGGCGAGCGGCGCCGGAACAAATCCGGCCTTCTCGGCGGCGAGGGCGAACTGCCAGCGGATCGGCTCGGTTCCGGGCGACTGCACGAGCGCGGCCGTCGCGTGGGCGAGGGCCAGGTCCCAGCGGTCCTGCTGCGCGAGCGACAGCGAAAGGTTGTGGCGCGCGATCGGATTGACCGGATCGCGGCCGACCTCGGCCGACCAGCTTTTTTCCGCGGCGGCGAAATCGCCGCGACGATACGCCGCGGCGGCGTCTTCCGATCGCGCCGGCGGGGCGAAAATCAGGAGGGCCGCGGCCGCCACAAACGGAGCGAGGTTGCGCAGGCGCAGTGCCGAGAGCGGCGAGAAACCCCGCACGCGTTTCGCCGCCAGCGCGGCTTCCGCCCGCGCCGTCCAGTCCGGGGGAAGGTCGCCGCCGGCCCGATAGAGCGCGCGATCCGACTCGGTCCAGAGCCGCCGCCATTCCTCCTCGTCCAGCGCGGAGGGAGCCGGCGCCGCGTGAAAGATTTTCCAAAGGACGGCGCTGTCGTGCTGCCAGGCCAGCAGCAGCGCGGGACGTTCCGCGGCCGGGGCCTCGCGCAGCCGGGCGAGCGTGGCGGCGAGACGCGCGCGGGCTTCACGCTGCGTGCGAATCGGGTCCGTGATCCGCGCGCGCTGCACGGCAAGCCAGAGCCAGACGGCCAGCAGGAGGGCAAACGGCACCGTCATCAAGCCGGCGAGCGTGCGAAGATCGAGCGGGCGCGAGACGTGCGCCGGGCCCGGAAGAGGATCGCGGGGAATTGTCGACGGCGCCTCCGGCGGCGCCACCGCCGGTCTTGCGGCCGCCGGCTCGGCGGCGGTGGAGGGCGCGGCTTCGGGCAGGCCGACCTGGAAGCGCGGCGCGGACGCGCCGGCGGCCGGGGAAATCGTGACGGCGGTTTGCGGCGTGCGGAGCGTCTTGTACACGCCGTCCTTCGGGTCGAAATAAACGAAGGCGACCGGATTGAGCGTGTAGGACCCGGGATGGGCGGGGACGAGCACCACATCCTCGGCGAGCACCGCGTCGAACAGCTTGCCCTCGGCCGGCGTCCGTTTGGCCTGCGGCTGGACGACCTGGAAGTCTTTCGAGACTTCGCGCTGCGGGAGTCCCGCGATCTCGGGCCAGTTGCCGGTGCCGCTGAGCTCGAGCGTCCAGGTCACGGGTTCGCCCACGGCCGCGGCGGTCGGCACGACCTTGGAGACGAGCTTGAACTGTCCGACGGCTCCGGTGAATCCGGCGGGCGGGGCGAGGAGCGGTTTGACCGCGATCTCGGGGCGCTTCGAGCTGACGGCGAGCTGCTCGACGCGCGGCTGCTGGAAAAGCCCGAAGCCGATGCTGCCGGTCACGAGATTGACCAGCTGCGTCGCGGCGTTGAGCGTGAACGTGCCGGGATTCTTGGCGTACCCACGCGTGCGGTAGACGACGTTCATCCGCGGTTCGCCGTTGAGGAGCATTTCGGCGGTCTCCGGAGTCTGCGGCCAGCCCTCGACGACGAGCGGCGCGGAGTTCCAGTCGATGTTGCTCGCGATCTGGCTGAAGCTGCGGCGTGCGCCGTTGATCACGTAGGTGACCGGAAAAACCTCGCCGGCCCAGACGGTGGCCGCGCCCGGCATGAGCCGCGAGTTGATCGTTTCCTCGGGGACGACCCGCGCGGCGCCGCCGGTGTAGGCCGTCACCTGTTTCGGCCCCTTGTTCGTCTGCACGGTGAACGAAGGGATCTGCAGCACGGCGCCCGGCCGCTTGGCGCGGACGCTGTAGGTGAGGGTGTAGGACCGCGAGAAGCTGCCGTTGATGATCGAGGTCTGCGACGAATTTCCCGCGAGGCTCAGGACATTGTCCGCGAGGGCCGGGACATGCGGATCGCCGTCGGGACTGCATTCATCGAACACGAGCTGAACCTCGGAAGGATCGTCCGGCGAGCCCTCCCAGTGAACCGACTGCGCCCGGGCGGCGAGCGTGAGGAACAGAAGGGGGAGCAGGGAAAGAAAGCGGAAGCCAAGCCAGACGGATTTTTTGGGGCGGTACATTTTGCACTTCCGTGGGTGGAATGCGACAATGCGCTCCACCTCCGGGCAAACTGTACCATCACCGGATTTTCTCCTGCTAAATAGCGAATCGGTAGGGCAGTGCATCGTGGTCACCAGTCTTTCCCTTTTTTCCTGGGGGCGGATTTCTTGTCGGTGTCCATGAGTTGAAAAAGTTCGGCGGGGGAATCCTGGTTGCGAAGCTGGTCGAGTTTCTGGAGCGGGAGGGCGAGCTGCGGATCCGACGGCGGGGGTTCCCCGTCTTTTTTTTCCGGAGCTCCGCCGACTTTCTGGGTGTCCGGCGACGGCGGCGGCGGGGGCCGGCGGTCCTTCATGTCGCCGAACGCGGACTCCTGGTTTTTGCCGGGTTCGGGCTTCTCCGGTTTGTTCGGCGGCGAGTCCTTCTGTTGGGGCTGCTGCGAGGGATCCTTGCTCGATGGTGGCTGATTCTGCGGCGGGGAATTTTGTTTCTGGGGCTGGTTCTTCTGGTCCTTTTGATCCTGCGGCGGCTGATCCTGATTCTGGTTCGGCTGATCCTTCTGGTCCTTCTGCTGGTCCTTTTGATCCGGCGGGTTCTTCTGCTCGTCATTTTTCTTCGAGTCCGGAGGAACGAGAAGCGCTTCGAGTTCCTGCCGGAGCTTTGGCCAGTCCGCGGTCTTCGGATCGAGCGGCGCTCCGAGAGTCACGGCAGCGAGCGCATCGCGGACGGGTCCGGGTGGTACCGGCCGCGATTCGCCCTGCAGGCCGTGCCCCCATGTGATCGTCTCGCGCGCCAGCTCCGCCCAGTCGCGCGCGCTGCGCGAATCCTGGACGGAGAGCCGGCCCACCATTTTGGCGAGCGGGGCCGCTGGGCCGGCCGCCGGGCCCGCGGCGGGGCTGGCGGCGATGGCGGAGGGCGGACTTTGGAATGCGGAAAGGAAGAGCAGCGCGGCGGCGGCCGCCGCTTTCGATTTCGGGTTTCGGCTTTCGGGTCTCGGATTTTCTCCTGCGGATTTGGGGCGAATCGCGATGTCCCGTGGTCTCGGGCGCACGGGAAATTCGTAGCAGAAGCTCACCAGCAGGCACCAGACGCCCAAGGCGAGGGGCCACTGGAAACGCTCGACCAGCCGGACCGTGGTCTTTTCGAGGAACTTCCCCTTCTGGCCGGACTCGATCGTCGCGCTCACCACGCCGGCAAGGTCGATCCAGGTGCTCGCGTCGCGGTAGGTCCCGCCCGTTTCGCGCGCAAGCTGCTGGAGCGTGCCGCTCTCGAGCCGGGACAGCACGACGGCGCCACGGTCGTCCTTCACGAATCCACCGTCGGGGTCGGGGATCATCGCGCCGGCCGGGGTGCCGACGCCGAGGCCGATCACCCGGATGCCCTTTTTCTTGAGCGCGGCAACCTCGCCCTTCCAGTCGTCGTCCGTCGCCTCGCCATCGCTGAGGATGATAAGAAACCGGTCCGACGCCGCGGTGCTGCCGAAGGCGGCGACGGCGGTGTCGATCAGCGCGCGATAGTTGGTGCCGCCCTCCGGCAGGAAACCCGGGTTCAGGGCGGGGAGGAATTCGCGGAGAATCTCGTAGTCCGAGCTGAGGGGACTCTGGAGGAACGCCGTGCCGGAAAAACTCACGAGCCCGACCCGTTCGCCCTCGAGTTTTTCGAGCAGGGACTGGGTGAGGAGCTTGGCGCGGTCGAGCCGCGAGGGCTTCACATCCTGCGCGAGCATCGAGCGCGAGAGATCGATCGCGATCAGGATCTCGCGCGCCTGGTCGAACACCGGCTTCTCGATCCGGCCCCATTGCGGACGGGCGAGCGCGACGACCGCGAGCATGATCCCGGCCATGAGCCAGGGCCGCGCGCGATGCGGGGTCGACGGCCGCTCGACGAACGACAGGCCGTGCGCGCTGGCCTCGGCGCGCTGGATTTTGGGATGACTCGCCGCCGCGGCGCGGCGGCGCCGGGCGAAGTCCGCCGCGAAGAAGGCGGCCGGCAGCGCGAGGCACCAGAGAAGATGAGGCCACGCGAAGCTCATGCGGCCGTCTCCTGCCGCCAGAACGGCCGCGCCAGCATCGCGCCAAAAAACACGGCCAGCACCCCGGGCGCCGCGGACCACGGAAAAAGCTCGGTCGTGATGAGATAGCTCTTCGCCTGGAACTCGATCTTCTGCGCGCGATCGATCGCCTTGAACGCCGACTCGACGGTGTCGGTGTCCATGGCGCGGAAAAAATGCCCGCCGGTCTCCTCGGCGATCTGGCGCAGCGCACCCTCGTCGAGATCGGCGAGCATCTGGCGGTAACCGAGCTTGTTGCCCTTGTCGTCGAGGATCGGAAACGGCACGAGCCCGTCGCGGCCCGCGCCGATGGTGTAGACCGGCACGCCCCGGCTGCGCGCGATGCTGGCCGCCTCCTGCGGGGCGAGCGCGCCGCGGTTGTTCGAGCCGTCGGTGAGGAGGACGACGAACGCGCCCGAGCGTTTGCCGCCGGTCTCGCGCTTCGCCTGCTCGAGCCGGGTGAGCGCCACGCCGAGCCCGTCGCCGATGGCGGTGCCGTCGCCGATCATGCGGATCTTGAGGCGCGCCGTCTGGCGCGAGAGCCAGTCGTGGTCGAACGTCAGCGGCGCGAGGGTGTAGGCCTGTCCCGCGAAGACGACGATGCCGATCCGGTCGTTGGGGCGGTCCTCGATGAACGACTGGATCACGGGCTTGATCGCCTGGAGGCGGTTGATCCGCTCGCCCCCGCGCTCGTAATCCTCGGAGAGCATCGAGCCGGACAAGTCGACCGCGAGCATGATGTCGTAACCCTGCGTGTGCACCTCGCGCTTGTCCTCGACGCGCTGCGGCCGGGCCAGCCCGACGATGAGCAGCGCCAGGCCGAGCAACGCGAGCCCCGCCGGCCAGTGCGACGCCGAGGCGAGCGAGGGCCGGTGCCACGCCGCGGCAAAGGGAACGAGCAGGACCGGCACGCGGCGCCGGCCGCGAAACCAGACGAGCAGCGGCAGGGCGAGCAGCGCGAGCAGCCAGAGGGGATCCTTGAGAATCAGGTTACCCATGGCGCTTTTTCCCACGGCAACGATCGCGAGCTTCGCGCTCTTTGCGGCGGAATTTCATCGTCTCGCCCCGGCTTTCATCCGGGCGTGAAAAAATCTCACGAGGGCATCGAGGCGGTTTTCGCCGGTGCCGACGACCAGCCGGCTGAGGCGGTCGGGAAACAGTTTCTGCCAGGCGGCTTCGCGGCCCGCCGACCACGCGGCGTGGGCCGCCCGCTCGGCGGGGCTGCCTTCGAGGGTCACCAGGCGGCCGGCGAGCGGATCGTAGGCGGCAAAGGTCTCCTGCGCCGGCAGCGCGCGGTCCCAGGGATCGTCCACGCGGAAGCCCATCGTCTGGTACCGGCGGCGCAGCACGGTCCAGCCTTCCGGCTCCGGGCGCGGGGGAAAATCGCCGAGCCACAGCAGCACGCTGTGCTTCGGCGCGGCGCGGGCGAGGAAGCGCCACGGAATTTCCGGGACGGGGTCGGTCGGCGCCGGCGCGGGGCGCGCGAGCAGCGACGCCGCGGCGTGCAGGATGGCGCCGCGTCCGCGGACCGGCTCGCGCAGGAGATTGCCGCCCGGCCCCGCGTGCACGAAGCCCACGCGGTCGCGGTTGACGGCGCCGAGCAGCATGACGAGCCCGGCGAGCTCGAGAAGCGCCTCGCGCCGCGACTGCGCGCCCGAGCCGAAATGCAGGGAGGGGGAATCCTCGAACACGAGCAGCAGCGTGACCTCGCGCTCCTCGACGAATTTTTTCCGGTAGGGCTCGCCGAGCCGCGCGGTGACGTTCCAGTCGATGTCGCGGACGTCGTCGCCGAATTCGTATTTCACCACCTGGTCGAACTCCATCCCGCGCCCGCGGAACGTCGACCGGTATTCGCCGCTGAGGACGTTCTCGACCGCGTGACGCACGCGCCACTCGAGCTGGCGCAGCATCGCCAAGGGCGACGAGGGAACGGCTGAAGGGCTGGAAGGCTGAAGGACAGGAGGAGCGTCGGCGCTGCTGGCGCGGTCTTTCATGGTCTTTGTTTCCCCGTTTTTCGGCCGGTCAGTGCTTCAGCTTTCAGCCCTTGGCCGAGGGCACGGGCGTCTGCGCCACGACCTGCGCGACAATCTTGTCCGGGGAAATCTCCTCGGCCTCCGCCTCGTAGGTCAGGCCGATGCGATGGCGCATCACGTCGGGCGCGAGCTCCTGCACGATCGCGGGCGTGACGAAATCCTCGCCGCGGAGCCAGGCGAGAGCCCGCCCCGCCTGATAAAGCGCGAGCGAGGCGCGCGGCGACGCGCCGAAGTTCAGGTGACGTTTGGCGCCCGACTCCGGGTCGGCGAGGGAGCGCGTCGCGCGAACCAGGGCGAGAATGTAGCCCTGCACGGCGGGGGAGACGTGGACGGCGTCGACCGCGGTCCGCAACGCGAGCAGTTCCTCGCCGCTGGAGGCGGAGGCGAGCTCGGGCTGCTTTGTGACCTGGCCCCAGCGCTGCATCATCGTCGATTCCTCGGCGGCGCTGGGGTAGTCGACGAGCAGCTTGAACAGAAAGCGGTCGGTCTGCGCCTCGGGGAGCGGGTAGGTGCCTTCCTGCTCCACGGGATTCTGCGTCGCCATGACGAAAAACGGCTTCGGGAGGAGATGCGTTTGTCCGCCGAGCGTGACCTGCCGTTCCTGCATGGCCTCGAGCAGCGCGCTTTGGACCTTGGCGGGCGCGCGGTTGATTTCGTCGGCGAGGACGAGGTTGGCGAAGATGGGACCGCGATGCGCGGAGAATTCCCCGGTCTTGGGCTGGAAAATCATCGTGCCGACGACGTCGCTCGGCAGCAGGTCGGGGGTGAACTGGATCCGCTCGAACTGGACGCCGAGCGCGGTCCCGAGCGATTTCACGAGGAGCGTCTTCGCGAGCCCGGGCATGCCTTCGAGGAGGACGTGGCCATTGGCGAGGAGCGCGACGAGGAGACGCTCGATGACGGTGTCCTGGCCGATGACGGCCTTGCCGATTTCGTTGCGGAGCTGGGTGGACCAGGCGGGACCGGTGATCATGGGAAGCGGGGGAAAGACGGGGGCAAGTTTGACTCGACGGCGCGGGATAAGTTTCATCGAGAAAAGAGCCCGCCCATGCGTTTACCACCTCAAATCGAACGAATTCCCCGCGGACGGAGGCGGGGGTGTCGCGGAATCCGATGAACGGCTCAATCGATGCGCGCCTGGAGGCGCTCGGGATGCGCGGCGCCGACGTGGAGGAGAAGTTTGTCCGCGGGTCGGGGCCGGGCGGACAGAAGATCAACAAGACGTCGTCAACGGTCTGGCTGCGCCACCGCCCCACCGGCATCGAAGTGCGCTGCCAGAGGGAGCGCTCCCAGGCGGCAAATCGCGAACTCGCGTGGAGCGAGCTGGCCTCGAAACTCGAGGAGCGGCAGCGGACGGCGGTCGCCGCGCAGAAGGGGGAGAGGGAAAAGAATCGCCGGCGTCAGCGGCAGAAAAGCCGGGGCCAGAAGGCGAGGATGATCGAGGCGAAAAAACACCGCTCCGGCATCAAGTCCAACCGCGGACGACCCGGGGCGGATTGAAGCGGCCTCACACCGCCAGATCCAGCATCCCCAAGCCCGAGGATCCGCCTGGGCCGTGGTCATAGGCCGTCAACGTCTCGGCCACGGTGCGCAGGAGCCGGCCGACATTGAAGGGTTTCTCGAGGATTCGGCAGGCGCCCAGATCGGTGGCCATCTGCAGCCGGGCGGGGGCGCCGGACATGGCGATCACGGGCAGCGCGGGAAATTCCGCGCGCAGGACCCGCAGGGTCGCGAGGCCGCCGTGCGGCATGAACATATCGGTGATCACAAGGTCGGTTCGCTCGGCGCGGACGGCGGCCATGCCCTCGAACCCGTTCGCGGCACTGGCCACGAGGTAGCCCGCGCACAAGAGCAGCTCCTTCAGCATTCCGCTCAGCATCTCATCGTCTTCGATTATGACTATGCGGGGCATGTGATCGGCCCGATGAACTCGACACCTAGGCTAAGGAGGCGGACCGGACAATGGCCGGAGGGTTCCAAGCGAAAGCAGCCGGCCCACGACGGCGGCGCTATGTCATTGGCGTCACGGCGTCGCCGAGGTGCAGGGTGCCGGATTTGGTTTCGTGGATCAGGTTCTGGCCGAAGTTCACGTCGGCGGGGTCCGCCGGATCGCGCCGGTACGTCGCGAGCGTGCGCAGCGGCTCCTTGCCGCGGCTGGCCGTGAACTGGTCGGTTGTCGTGATGGTGCAGCGGGCGCATGGACCGGATGCGCGGAAAACATTTTCGCCGACGCGGAGGCGGGCCCAGGTGTCCTCGGCGTAGGGCTCGCAGCCGGTCACGACGAAGCTCGGGCGAAACCGGTTCATCGGCAGCGGGGCGTCCATCCGGCGATTGAGATCCTCGAGCGAGGCTTCGCTGATCACGAGGAAGGGATGGCCATCCGCGAAATTCACGACATCGCCCGGCTGCGAAATCCCCGGCTTGTCGACGGGACGAATGAATTCCTTCCCGATCCGGACGAGCCGGCACGGGGTGCGCAGGAAATCCGACAGCCAGACGGCCACCTCGACGCCGCAGTCCTCGGCGATCAGGCCGTCGCTTTTCCACACGCGCACCCGCACCTTTTCCGGCGGACGTTCCGCGCGCAACGGAACGGCGCACGCTCCGCCGTGCGGCAGCCGCAGCACGAGATCCCGGGCCGTGAGCGCGGTTTCGACGAGCGCCATCCGGGGCAGCGAGCGTTGGGTGAGGAATTGCCCGCTGGCGTCGACGACCATGAAGCGGCGGTCGCTGACGAAGCCGAGCGCATCGATCTCAGCGGCGGAGACGGCGAAGCCGCGCAGGGATTTGACGGGGTAGAGATAGAGTCCCGAGACATGCATGGCGCCGGATGATCGAAGCCGGGCGGAGGGTTGGCAATGCCCGGACGAACGTCGAACTTTCAACGTTCAACTTCCAACATTGAATGCCATCGTAGCCGGGGTTGCGAGCGCGCGACTGGAACGGCGAGGTCCCAAGGCCCACGCACACAGACGCTCTTGGTTACGAGGCATTCAATGCTGGAAGTTGAAAGTTGGACGTTCGATGTTCAGCCGGGTTTCCGAGCGGTTCGCTTATGGGACCAGAACAACACATTCGACCTCCGCACCTTTTTCCCTTCATGGTCGGGCGGTGCCCCTACACCCCATGAGACTTTACTCCACGATCGATGGATTGCTGCTGGAGCGGGACCAGCAGCGCCGCGCGCTTCGCCCCGGCTTTTCGATCGACGCGCTTTTTGCCTCGGCCGATCCCGGCGCCGCGCTCGACGAGCAGTGGAACGCCGGCCGCGCCGTCGCGGACGTCGGCCGCCTGCTCGCGCCGCTGCAGTCGCAGGAGGTGTGGGCGGCCGGCGTGACGTACCTGCGCAGCCGCACCGCGCGGATGGAGGAGTCGAAGGAGGCGGGCGGCGACTCGTTCTACGACCGCGTCTACGAGGCGGACCGCCCGGAGCTTTTTTTCAAATCCACGCCCCACCGCGTCGCGGCGCCGGACACGCCGGTGCGGATCCGCGGCGACTCGAACTGGAACGTGCCCGAGCCCGAGCTCACCCTCGCGATCAACGCCGGCGGGCGCATCTTTGGCCACACGATCGGCAATGACATGTCGTCCCGGGACATCGAGGGCGAGAACCCGCTCTATCTCCCGCAGGCCAAGCTCTACGACCGCAGCGCGGCGCTCGGGCCGTGCCTCGTGGTCAGCCCGGACCTGCCCTCGCCGGAAACGGTGATTGCGATCGCGATCCTGCGCGCGGGCGCGTCGGCGTTCGCCGAGCGCACCACCGTGGGGCGGATCAAGCGTCCGCTGCCCTCGCTGGCCGACTGGCTGTTTCGGGAAAACACCTTTCCGCACGGCGCCTATCTGATGACCGGGACCGGAATCGTCCCGCCCGACGGTTTCACGCTCCGCAGCGGCGACGAGATCCGGATCACGATCGATGGCGTCGGCACGCTGGTCAACTCCGTCGCCTGACCGTGCCCGCGCCCGATTTCCTCGATTCCGCCGACGCCGCGATCTACACGCTACGCACCACCGCGCGCGGGCCGTCGGGCGAGCTGCCCGTCAGCGCCGAGCTGCTGCGCTCGGCGCCGAGCGGACAGGTCTTCGGCCTCACGCAGAATGCCGGGATGGGCTGGGATCCGCGGAAACTCCTGGGCCGCGAGTTCCTGATCCTCAGCACGCAGGGCGGCATCCGCGCGCCGGACGGGACGCCCGTCGCGCTCGGCTACCATACCGGCCACTGGGAGGTGGGGCTGCTGATGGAGGCGGCGGCGCGGGTGATTTCGGACCGGGGCGGGATTCCGTTCGCGGGGTATGTCAGCGATCCGTGCGACGGCCGCACCAACGGCACGCGCGGGATGCTCGACAGCCTGCCGTACCGGAACGACGCGGCAATCGTGCTGCGGCGGCTGATCCGCTCGCTGCCGACGGCGCGCGGCGTGCTCGGGATCGCCACGTGCGACAAGGGTCTGCCGGCGATGACGATGGCACTGGCGGGAACGCCGCAGCTGCCGGGCGTGCTCGTCCCCGGTGGCGTCACCCTGCTGGCCGAGGAGGCGGAGGACACCGCGAAGGTGCAGACCCTCGGCGCGCGTTTCGCGCACGGCGAGATCGAGCTCAGCTACGCCGCGGAAATGGGGTGCAAGGCCTGCGGGTCCCCCGGCGGCGGCTGCCAGTTCATGGGGACGGCGGCGACGTCGCAGGTGGTCGGCGAGGCGCTGGGACTTTCGCTGCCGCATTCCGCGCTGAGCCCTTCCGGGGCGCCGATCTGGCTCGATCTGGCGCGGCGGTCGGCCCGCGCGCTGATGGAGCTCGACCGGGCGGGGCGGAAAACCGGCGACATCCTGACGGACGACTCGATTCACAACGCGATGGTGCTGCACGCGGCGTTCGGCGGATCGTCGAACCTCGTCCTCCATCTTCCGGCGATCGCGCATGCGGCGGGACTGCGGCGCCCCGTCGCCGCGGACTGGGCGCGGATCAACGCGGCGGTCCCGCGCCTGGTGGACGTGCTGCCGAACGGCCCGACGCATTTCGCGACCGTGCAGGTGTTCCTCGCCGGCGGCGTGCCCGAGGTGATGCTGCACCTGCGCGACCTGGGCCTGCTCCGGCTCGGGGCGGCGACGGTCACGGGACAAAGCCTGGAGCGGAACCTGGAGTGGTGGGAGCGATCGGAGCGCCGCAGTCGGCTGCGCGCGAAACTCCGCGAGCTCGACGGGATCGACCCGAACCGCGTGATTCTTTCGCCGCAAAGAGCCGCGGCGGCGGGGCTGACGAGCACGCTGACCTTTCTGCACGGCAACCTGGCGCCGGAAGGGGCGCTGGTGAAAAGCACGGCGATCGATCCCGGCCTGGTCGGGCCGGACGGCGTTTTCCGCCACGAGGGGCCGGCGCGGGTTTTCGGCTCCGAGGCCGCGGCGATCGCGGCGATCAAATCCACCGGCCCGGATGCGATCCAGCCCGGCGACACCGTGGTGCTCGCCGGGATCGGCCCGGCGATCGGCATGCCCGAAACGTATCAGATCACCTCCGCGCTGAAATATCTGCCGAACGGCCAGCGCGTGGCGCTCGTTACCGATGGGCGTTTTTCCGGCGTGTCGACCGGCGCGTGCGTCGGGCATGTCAGTCCGGAGGCCTGGGCGGACGGGCCGATCGGGCGGCTTCGCGACGGCGACGTCGTCCGCATCGTGGTCGACACGCGGAAGCTGACGGGCTCGATCGACGTGGTGTCGGTCGACGCCGCGACCCTGGCCGGGCGGGCGCCGAGCCCGAAGCTGAAGCGGCATCCGGACGTGCCGGACGACACCCGGCTCTGGGCCGCGCTGCAGGGCGTGAGCGGCGGAAGCTGGGGCGGCTGCGTGTACGACGCCGACCGCATCTGCGCGCTGCTCGCGCGCGGGGGCCAGGCCTCGGCGCAGCCGGAACGGCCATGAGCGAACCGGCCCTGGCTCCGCGGCGCTGGTGGTATGTGATGCCCGTGGTCTTCATCACGTACAGCCTCGCGTACCTGGACCGCGCGAACTACGGCTTCGCCGCGGCGGCGGGGATGGCGCGCGAGCTGAACATCGGCAAGGGGATGTTTTCGCTGATCGGCTCCCTGTTTTTCCTCGGGTACTTCTTTTTCCAGATTCCCGGGGCGATCTACGCGCAGCGGCACAGTGTCCGGAAGCTCGTCTTCGTCAGCCTCATCCTGTGGGGCGCGGCGGCGACGCTGACGGGCCTGGTGACGGGGGTCGGCGCCTTGCTCGCCGTCCGGTTTGCGCTCGGGATCGTCGAGGCCGCCGTGCTCCCCGCGATGATCATCTATCTGGGCAACTGGTTCAGCCGCTCGGAGCGGTCGCGCGCCAACACGCTGCTGATCCTGGGGAATCCGGTGACGATCCTCTGGATGTCGATCGCATCGGGCTACCTGATCCGGTCGTTCGGCTGGCGCGGGATGTTCATCATCGAGGGCGCGCCGGCGATCCTGTGGGCGTTCGCGTGGTGGATGCTGGCGAGCGAGACGCCGAACGACGCGCGCTGGCTGACGGCGGCGGAAAAGGCGGCGCTGGCCGGGCGGCTCGCGCAGGAGCAGGCGGGGCTGAAGACGTTTGGGACCTATCTGGAGACGTTTCGCTCGCGCGAGGTCGTGCTCCTCTGCGTGCAGTATTTTTCCTGGAGCCTGGGCGTGTACGGTTTCGTGCTGTGGCTGCCGTCGATCGTGAAGGAGGGATCGGCGGCGGGAATCGTCGCGACCGGCTGGCTCTCGGCAGTGCCGTTTGTCGTGGCGATCGTGGCGATGCTGGTCTCGTCGTTCTTCTCGGACCGGCGGGCGCACCGCATCGGTTTCATCTGGCCGTCCCTGCTGGTGGGGGCGGCGGCGTTTGTGGCGCTGTACGGCGTCGGCGCGTCGAACTTCTGGTGGTCGTTCGCGCTGCTGACGATCGCCGGCGCCGCGATGTACGCGCCTTTCGGCCCGTTCTTCGCGCTGATCCCGGAAATGTTTTCGAAGCAGGTCGCGGGCGGGGCGGTGGCGCTGATCAACAGCATGGGGGCGCTCGGATCGTTTGTCGGATCGTATGCGGTCGGTTATCTGAACGACGCCACCGGCAGCCCGGAGTCTTCCTATCTTCTCATGGCCGGCGCATTGTTCGTGGCGGTGATCATGACGCTGCTTGTCGGTCGCCGCCCCGGGGGCCGGAGCGGGGGGGGCGGCGGCGGGGCCGGGCGGGGGCCCGGGAGGGGGCGAACATCGAACTTTCAACGCTCAACTTCCAACCTCGAATGGACAGCTGTGAGCCCACGAGCGTCAGAGCGTGGGCTTTCGTCATCGCCGTTCTAGTCGCTCACGCTCGCAGCCAGCCACCGCATTGGCATTCATTCGACGTTGGAAGTTGAGCGTTGAAAGTTCGATGTTCGATTGGGACCGGCGGCCAGGCGCTCCTCCGCCCGTTCGCGATCAAACTCACGAATCGAGTTCGCCGGCGGCCAGGCCGGGCGGGAGCGCCGCCGGGCGCGAGCAGGTGCTGGCGATCCTCACGTGCTGCTGCGTGACCGAGGATTTTTCGAATGCCTCCATCACCTCGACGACGTGATTGGCCAGCTCGCCGGTCGCGCGGTGCGGCCGGCCCGTGCGGATCGCGTAGGCCAGGTCCGCCACGCCCGTGCCGCGCAGGCGTTCGCCGCTGTGCGTGAGCGGAACGGGCTCGTAGCTTTTCCCGTCCGCGCTGCGCAGGCGCACCGTGCCGTTGAAGACATTGGGATCGGGCACCTCGAGCGTGCTCTCGGTGCCGAACACGACGATCTGGGGCAGCGGATAACTCCAGACGTCGAAACTCATCACCATCGTGACCGAGACCCCGCTCGCGAAGTCCAGCACGCCGGTCAGGTGTGTCGGCGTCTCCACCTTGATCTTCTGGCCCAGACGCTCCGGGTTCGTGATCGTGCGCTCCGGAAACGCCGTCTGGCTCGAGCCGCTCACGCGCGCCACGGGCCCGAAGAAATTGACCAGCGCCGTGAGGTAGTACGGCCCCATGTCGAACATCGGGCCGCCGCCCTTCTGATAATAGAACTCCGGGGCCGGATGCCACGACTCGTGGCCGTGCCCCATGCAGAAGGCCAGGGCCGAGACCGGGCGGCCGATCGCGCCGTCGTCGATCAGCTTGCGGCAGGTCTGGATGCCGCCGCCGAGGAACGTGTCCGGCGCGCACGCGACCCGGCGGCCGAAGGACTGCGCGAGCGAGAGGACGCGGCGGCCGTCGCTGGAGGCGAGGGCGAAGGGTTTTTCGACGTAGACATGCTTCCCGGCGCGCAACGCGCGCTCGTTCACCTCGACGTGGGCCTGGGGGATCGTGAGGTTGACGACGATCTCGATCGCGGGATCGGCGAGCAGCTCCTCGACCGGTCCGCCGCGCGCGAGGCCGTGCTGCGCGGCCTTCGCCCGGGCGCGCGCGACGTCGAGGTCGGCGCAGGCGACGACCTCGAGGATATCGTAATGGCCCATTCCCTTGAAATAGGCGTCGCTGATTTTTCCGCAGCCGACGACGCCGACCTTTACTTTTCGGTGCGTCAGGGTGCGGGCCGGGACGGCGGTGGGAAGAGGCTCAGCCATTGGCATGGATTTTTCGGCGCAGAGACATGGGGGGAAGGACCGGGCGGCGGGTCAAGGCGCTTTCGATTCCGCCGAAACCGATTTCGGAGACGGCGCGCATGACGGCCTTGGCGCAGTGGGGCAGGGGACCGTCGTCGAAAGTCCGGTGATCCCGCCGTTTTCAAGGTGAAGACGCCCGCGTGCGCCGGGATCCCCATGGGCGGAGCGATCAACTGTCTCGCCGTT
>JAQGON010000015.1 GCA_028293565.1 Verrucomicrobiota bacterium
CGACCCGCCACGTAAACTGCTCGGCAAAACTGTCCACCGGCAGCGGCGTGAGTCCCGTCGACTTGAAGCGGTAGACGATATAAGTGGAGAGCACGAGGAGGGCGCACCAGAGCGGCGAGGCGAGATAGGAGAGGATGCCGAGGGCGAAATGCGTCCGGCTCAACGCGTGAAACCCGGGCGTCACCACGAGCCGCGCATGCTGGAGGTTGCCCTGCAGCCACCGGCGGTCGCGCTTCGCGAAATCGACCAGGTTGGCGGGGCATTCCTCGTAGCTTCCGTCGACGCCAGACGCGAGCCACACCTGCCAGCCGGCCTTGCGCATCAGCGCGGCCTCGACGTAGTCGTGGCTCATGATCCGTCCGCCGAACGGGCCGCCGCCCGGAAGTTCCGGCAGTGAGCAATGCTGGATGAACGGCGCGACGCGGATGATCGCGTTGTGCCCCCAGTAATTCGCCTCGCTGAGCTGCCAGTAGTTCAGGCCGTCCGTGAACAGCGGGCCGTACAGCCGGCTCGCGAACTGCTGCAGCCGCGCGAAAATCGTCTCGCCGTTGACGAGCCGCGGGACGCTCTGGATGAGGCCGACGCCCGGATTCCGTTCCATCATGCGCACCAGGCGGCCGACGGTTTCGCCGGTGATGAGGCTGTCCGCGTCGAGCACCACCATGTAGCGGTAGTTCCCGCCCCAGCGCCGGCAGAAGTCGGCGATGTTGCCGACCTTCTTGTTCGTGTTGACCCGCCGCTTCCGGTAGAAGAGCCGGCCTTCGGCGCCGAGCTCGCGCGTGACCGTCGCCCACGCCGCCTCCTCGGCGACCCAGTGGTTGGGATCGCTCGTGTCGCTGAGCACGAAGAAGTCGAAATGATCGAGACGCGCCTCGGCCGCGATCGAGGAGAAGATCGCGCGCACGCCTTCCATCACGCGGGTGGAATCCTCGTTGCAGATCGGCATGACGATCGCCGTGCGGGCGCGGAGCGGCTCGACGTCGGCGGCCCAGTCGACGCTGGCCGCGATCCGGCAGCCGTCGCCGCCCTGGCGCCGGAGGAGGAAGCCCACGAGCGCCTGCAGCGCGCCGAGCGCGAGGAGATTGAAGAGCAGCGCGAAGATGACGAGGTGCGCGACCTTCCACCCGTCGAATCCCGTCCGCCAGTGCAGGTCCCCCATCAGCACGACCGCCGGGACGGTGAGCACGATCATCGTCACCGCGACCATCGCGCGGCGCCAACCGAAGATGCGCGGGTCAAGCCGGCGCGGATCGAATCGCTCGACAGTCATGGCGCGCCCTCCTTCAGCGGCTCGCTGACAGGGTCGCTTTGATCAGGCCGGCGACGATCAGGAGACCGGTCATGATCCGCCCGGGAACCCGGCGGCGCCACGCGGCCAGCGCGGGCCTCGAGGCGCGGCCGGCCTCGGATTCGACGGGTTTCGAAACCATATGGCTCAGCTGGATTTCCGGGGATGGCGGCGGCGGCACGCGCCGCCGGCCTGCGGGCCAGCGCGCGATGCGCTCCTGCGCGACGGCCATCGCGGCGGCGACAGGTTCAGCCGCCGGCGGGGTACGGAGCCTCGCCTCGGCGATGATCGCGGCGGCCAGCGGAAAAATCTCCGCCGACCCGATGCCGTGCGCACGAAGGTAGGCCCGGACTCTCCGCAGTGCAGCGGAGCATTCCAGGCGGGCGGCGGGGCGGGAGGATTCGGACGGAGAGCGGGTCATGGTGTCCAGACATAGGACCAAGTTTCGCTGATAGGTTCCGTCTTCAGCCGCAAATGACAGCGCAGGCTGACGGATTGCCCGGCGGGCGCTCCTTCGACCTCGATCGCCACGCGGCATCCGTGGATTTCCGGATATGGGCTGACGGAAAACCGGCGCAGCCGGCAATTCCCCCGGAGTTCGATGACCGGCTGGGCGGCGTCCAGTTCCCGGGCGGAATTTTTGTCGTCGGCGAAGTCGACCCAGAACAGCCGGCCCGTATGGCCGTCCGGAAGATCGCCCTCGAACGTGTTCACCGCGCGCGCGAGTCCGCCGTTGGCGGGCTCGCTGAGCGACCACACCATGCGGTAGCGGAGTTCGACGGGCCGGCCGGGCGCGGGTTTTTCCGCCGGCACCCAGAATGCGACGATGTTGTCGCCGTGCTCGGCGGGGTCGGGGAGCTCGACGAGGCGGATGTTCCCGGACCAGTCGCCGCGCGGCTCGATCCAGGCCGAGGGCCGTTTTTCGTAGTGCACCTCGAGGTCCTCGTAGCTGGAGATGCGCCGGTCGCGCTGGAGGAGCCCGAAGCGCACGAGCTTGTGCACGGGTACGTCGGTGACCTTCACGTCGCGCGGGTTGATGAGCGCCCGCCAGAGGCGACGGCCGCCGGTGTCGTCGACGATGAGGCCGTCGGAATCGTGCACCTCCGGGCGGACGTGTCC
Organism: Verrucomicrobiota bacterium; assembly: GCA_028293565.1. Classification (GTDB taxonomy): domain Bacteria; phylum Verrucomicrobiota; class Verrucomicrobiia; order Opitutales; family Opitutaceae; genus Opi-474. Next base: position 2,408 of record JAQGON010000015.1, read on the forward strand.
GGCCGGGCGCGTGGAATTCTCCCCATACCAGAACATGCTCGTGAGCGGCGCCATGCCGGGGAGGGTCACCTCGTTGCGGAACGTGAGTTCCGCCCGCACGTCGATCGTGGTCGTCTTTCCGGGGCGGACGACGAACTCGTAGGCGCCGGTGACGCTGGCGCTGCGCAGGAGGCCGTAAAGCGTGAGCGCGGTGTCGCCGGCGGAGGGCTTTCCGATCCAGAACTCGGTGAAGCGCGGAAATTCCTCCGTCGTGCCGGGAATGCCGCTGTTGATCGCGAGCCCGCGGGCGGAGAGCCCGTAGAACTGGTCGGCGCCGATCGCGCGGAAGTAGCTGGCGCCGAGGAAGACGATGACCTCGTCGAAGACGCCGGGCCGGTTGATCGGCGCGTGCACCCGGAAGCCGGCGTAGCCGAGCGAGGAATGGAGCGCCGGCAGGTCCTTGACGCCGTCGTAGGAAAAAAATTCCCGCAGGAAGGGGATGACCTGCTCGTGCTGGCCGGTGAATTCGTGCAGGGTCACGCGGTCGCGGTACAGGCCGCCCCGGTGGAAGAACTCGAGCTGGAAGGGCAGGCCCTCCTTCCGCCAGAGCGCCTGCGGCGGCTGGAACCGGATCGAACGGTATTCGTCGTACGACAGCGCGCCGAGCCGGCCGGGCAGGTCGTCGCCCGGAGCCTTGTAAGCCGCGGCCGCCTCGCGCGCGGCGATCGTGCGGACGTAGTCGAACGTGACGTTCGTCTCCTCGACGGCGGCGTGGACCACGGCGCCCGCCGCCAGGAGGCACGGCACGAGAATTTTCCGCGCGCGAAAAAAAAGACGACAGTCGACCATTGGGGCGAAGCTGACCGATGGCACCCGCCGCAGTTCCGAGCGGGCGGTCCAAATCGCGCCCAGCCGGCTCCGGAACTCAAACCGGGGCCCAGGGAGGACGCCGGCGCGGCGTGGGTGACGCGGAGAAAACCCATCCGGGAAACGCCTATTTCCCCGGTCATAAACAACCTGCCGGCGCCGGTTCACGGCGGGACGCCGGAGGCTTCGTCCCGCCGGTCGAGGAACCAAGGGGGGCAACGTCGCACTATAACGAGCCATGAAAACCAACACATCCCTGTTCAATCGCACCGCCTGGATCCTGGGCGCATTTGTTTCCGTCGCGGGTTTCGCCTCCGCCAACCCGCTTTCCGGCCACTCGGACAAGAGCTTCGTTGAGAAAGCCGCCAAGAAAGGCATGGAGGAAGTCAGCATTTCCCAGGTGGTCGCCGAGCGTTCCACCAACCCGCAGGTGAAGGAGTTCGCGACCATGATGGTCGCCGACCACTCCGCGGCCAACACCGAGCTGTCGGCCCTCGCCGCTTCCAAGGGCATCGCGCTCCCGGCGAAGGAGACGGCCCCCGGCAAGTGGTCGAAGAAGACCGGCAAGGACTTCGACGAGGACTATATGGAGAAGATGACCGAGGATCACGACGAGGCCGTGAAGCTCTTCAACAAGGAAGCGAGCGACGGCAAGGACCAGGACATCGTGGCGTTCGCGCGGAAGACGCTTCCGACGCTGCAGCACCACCAGCAGATGGCCAAGGATCTGAAGAAGGCGCTGAAGGGCAAATAACGGCCGATGCCTTCCTGGGTTTTGGCCCAGGAAGGAAACCGCCTCACTTCCCATGCTTTGGTGCGCCGCAACGCTTTTGGCCGTCGCCGTCATGGCCGGGATTCTGGGCCTCGCGGACAGCGGCGCCGCCGGCGCCGCCGCGGTCTCGGCGCTCTTCTACGTTTTCGTCACGCTGTTTTTCTACGCGTTTTTCTTCATCCTGCGCCCGACGCGCGGGCGTCCGGGCCCGCTGGGCCGCAAGCCGCATTCGCGCCATGAATAATTCCGCCGCCTCCGAACTTCCCGAAGGGACCGGCGAGGTTCCGCTCCACCGGAAAATCGCGTGGGCCGCGCGTGAACTCTGGGAAAAATTCGGACGTCCCGAGGGACGGGACCGCGAGTTGTGGCTCGCCGCAAGGCGGATCGTGTGCGGCGGAAGTTCATGGCGCCGCACGGCAACGTCGGTCCACGGCGGCCGTCGCTAGCCTTGCGGCGGAGTCCCCGATCCGGATCAGGGCGGAGGTGGAACTTTTCCCAATGCCCGAATGGATCGACCGCCTGCTGGGACTGCATGTCTCCGCGTCCGACCTGACCTCGCTGCAGATGGCGGCGCGGACCGCCGTGGTGTTCCTGTTCGGCGTGGCCTTGGTGCGACTCGCGGACCGGCGTTTCCTGGGACGCAACGCCGGCTTCGATGTCCTGCTCGGCGTGGTGCTGGGATCGGTCCTCAGTCGCGGCATCAACGGCCAGGCGTCCTTTTTCCCCACCCTGGGCGCGAGCGCGCTCCTCATCGTCCTGCACCGCATCCTCGGCGCGGCCGCCTGCCACTCGGAGGCGGTCTCGCGGCTGCTGAAGGGCCGCGCCCGGACGCTGGTGAACGACGGAAGGGTCGACCACGCCGAGTTGACGCGCTGCAGGCTCAGCGCCGAAGACCTCGATGAGAATCTTCGCGTCAACGGCAACGTGAGCCGCACCCAGGACGTCGCGGAAGCGCGGCTCGAGCGCAACGGCCAGGTCAGCGTCGTCAAAAAAAAGTCCCTCGCCCGCGAATGACGCCGATGCCCGCGTTTTCGCCTTGGGACGAACGGTCCGCGGGCATCGGCGTCATCCGCGGGAAAAATATCCGGATTCGCGGCCGCCGCGCGAACGGACTCCCGTCCGCTTGGTCTGCAGCAGGGTGTTTCTCGCTCTTCAAAAAGAATGGCAGTGGCTCCTGAACAGCCGGCCCGGCGTGCGGTTTCAAAACCGCTACCGGCGCACGCGGGCGGACGCGCGGCGCGACGCCCGGTCTCCGCGGGTGTTTCGCGTCGTCCTGGCCGTCCTCGCTTTTCTCGTCGGCATCTGCGTCATCCCGCTGCCGTTTCCCGAGATTCCCTTTTTCCTCATCAGCGGCGCCCTGCTCGCGACGGAATCGCTTTCGCTGGCCCGCGGACTCGATCAGTTCGAAAAACGGCTCCACACCCGCTTCCGGCTGATCCGCCGAAAAATCGGCCTGCCCCGCCGCGCGGAGCGTCCGCTCGCCGTTGGCATGTTCGTCGCGAGCCTGACCGTGACAAGCTGCGTCGCGTATCTCGCCCTGCGGCCGTGAGCGGCCGCGTGCCAGCCGCGTCGCGCGGGCGACGCCGCGCCGGTCAGACCTGCTTCCGGCGGCGGGCGGCGAGCATCTGCTCGTGCTCGGCCTCGTTCACGCCTTCGGCGACGAGGCGTTCCGCCGCGAATTGTTCCTCCTCCGCTTCCTGATCCGGAATCTGTCGGCCAAAATTGGACGGCGGCTCGCTCGGGTCGCGCGACAGTCCGCCGCGGCTTTCCCCATCCGAGTCGATCGGCGGCGCGATGTCCTCGCCGTTCAATTCCCGCTCCGCCTGCTGCAGATCCGTCTCCTGCACCTCCTCGTGGTCCTCGATGCTGGCGATCTCGCTGGCGCGCTGCTCGATGTCGCGCTCGTCCGTGATCCCCGTGGCCTGGTCGTGGTTGAGGATCTTGCCGGAGGGTTTGTCGGAGCGGTTTTTCATGGGGTGCTAGACACCATCGCGGAGCCACAGTTCGCGCGGCCCATGCGGCCGCGGGAAAAAATCAGACCTTGGCGCGCGTGTGGGGTTTTCCCGAGGTGGAATGGGCGAAGCCCTTTTCGAGGGCGTAGCGGATCAGCTCCGGCGAGGTCTTGAGCCCCAGCTTCGAGAGCAGGCGGCACCGGTGGTTGCGGACAGTCAGCTCGCTCAGCCCGGTCTCGGACGCGACCTGTTCGTTCGTCAGCCCGCGGCCAAAAAGCGTCAGCATGTCCTGTTCGCGCGGAGAGAGGATCTTGTCGAACGAGACGGGATCGTTGCGCAGCGAGAGGTGCGCCTCCTGGACGAGCGTCGAGAGATAGCGCTGCCCGTTCATCACGGAACTGATCGCGTCGGTCAGCGCCTCGACCGTCTGCTCGTTCTTGTCCACGAAACCGTGGAGCTTCGAGTGCATCGCCCGGTGCAGCGTGAATTCGTCCGAGTAGCCGGAGATGCCGATGACCTTGCTGTCCTTGCACGCCTCGAGGAGGTCGTCGAGGAGGTCGAGCCCGTTGCGGTCCGGGAGCGCGAGATCCAGGATGATGACGTCGGGCTGGATGCGGCGGCAGACGTCGAGGCCGGACTCCGCGTCGCGCGCGCCGGAAACCACCGAGCCGACCATCGCCTCGCGGCAGGCTTTGACGAGCAGCTCGCGCATCAGCGCGTGGTCTTCGATGACGCAGATGTTCAAGGCGAAGACATGGTGCAGCGGCGCGGCTTTCGCGCAAGCGCGGAGCCTTCCCGGCGGCGAGACGCTTCCGCCGCGAATGGGAAGGCCCACGCTTGGTGTTTAAACACCAAAGCCATTCTTTGACGCGCGGAAGAGCCTTGTGGCCCACTTCGTTGGGAAAATTCCGCGGATTCCACGGCGATTGTCCCGCCTCATGATTCCCCCGTTTTTTCCGTCCGTCGCGGGCCCATTTTTTTCGCATGTTTTCGCCGTCCGGGCTGCCGGAAAATCCCCTTGGCGGCTGCTCGGAACGGGCGCGCTGCTGGCCGGGTTGTTTTTCCCCGAAATTCTGCGGGCCGATTTCACCGATCCGCACCCGGAACTCCTGCCGCCCCTCGCCCTGAAACGACTGAGCATCGAGGAGCTGCTTTCGCAGCAGGTGATGTCGGTGTCCCGGAAGCCCGAGAACTGGGCGCAGGCCGCGAGCGACGCCGGGATCGGCTCGTTGCCCGTGCGCCGGGAGATTGCCCCGAGCCTCCAGACTGAGCTCCGCCTCCAGTTTTGAGTTCGTCGCCCATGGAAAACGATTCCTGCGAGCGCGCAAAACCGGCCTCCTTTCTCCCGCCTGCACTGCTGCTGGGGCTGCTGGTCAGGATCGCGGCGCTCCCGGCGTCCGGGCAGGCGACCTCGCGGGAATACGACCTCAAGGCGGCGTTCCTGTACAATTTCGCGACCTTCGGCGAGTGGCCCGCGGCCGCGTTCGCGCACGAGGGCAGCCCGTTCGTGATCGGGGTGCTCGGCGCGGATCCGTTCGGCGCCGCGCTGCGGGACATCGTCGCCGGCGAGCGCGCGAAGGGGCGGCCCATCGTGATCCGGCATTTTGACCGTGCGGTCGAGGCGCGGGGCTGCCACATCCTTTTCATCAGCGCTTCGGAAACCCCCCGCCACCGCGAAATCCTCGCCCTGTTTCGCGACCAGCCGGTGCTTACCGTCGGCGACGTGCCGGGATTCGCCGAGGAGGGCGGCCGGGTTGGATTTGTCACCGCGAGCCGCGTTGGAATCCAGGTCAACCCCGTCGCGCTCCGCGCCGGCAACCTCGCGATCAGCCCCAAACTGCTCCGCCTCGCCGACCTCGTCGCGGTGGACATCCCTTCGCCATGAGCTGGTTCGCCGACCTCCCCGTGCAGCGGAAGCTGGGATACGCGATGTTCCTCACGACGGCGCTCGCCCTCGTGCTCGCCTGCGGCGTGTTCCTCGCCGCCGAGTACAACAGCTACCGCCGCGACGTCGAGCACACGGTCGCCACCCTGGCGCGGCTGACCGCGGACAACAGCACGGCCGCGATCGCGTTCTCCGACCATCCGAACGCGACGCAGAACCTCGAGGCCCTGCGCGCCGAGCCGCAGATTGTTTCGGCCGCGCTCTACGACAGCGGGGGCCGGCTGTTCGCGAGCTACCGGTCGCAGCCGGAGGCGGTCCTGGACGAGGACACGGCCAGGGGCTCTGCCCAGGTCCGGTTCTCCCCGCGCGGATTTGTCGTCGGCGTGCAGCCCGTCACCGAAGGAACGCGGCGGCTCGGCACGCTCTATGTCCGCGCCTCGATGAAACAGATCTACGAGCGCATGCAGACCTACGGCGGGGTGGTGTTCGTCGTGCTGGTCTCGTCGTCGCTGCTGGCGATCCTGATCGTCTCGCGGCTGCGCAACGTCCTCGCGCGGCCGGTGCTCGAGCTCGCGCGCACGGCGGACGCGGTCACGACGCGGCAGGACTATTCCCTGCGGGCCCGGAAATTCGGCGAGGACGAACTCGGCCGCCTGACCACGGCCTTCAACGCGATGCTGGAGAAGACCCAGACGTCGGTGGGCGCGCTGCGCGAGAGCGAATGGAGCCATCGCGAGCTGGTGCGCGCGCTCCCGACCGCGGCGTTCATGTGCGACGCCGAGGGGCGAATGACGATCTTCAACGAAGCCGCGGTGTCCCTGTGGGGCCGGGCGCCGCAGATCGGCGCGCCCTTCTGGCAGGCGCCCTACCGGGCCTTCCGGAGCGACGGGACGCCGCTGCCGGTCGACGAGTTTCCGGTCGCGATCGCGCTGAAGGAGGGGCGCGCGGTGCGGAACCAGGAGGTCATCTTCGAGCGCGCGGACGGCACGAGGCGCAACGTCCTGCCGTATCCCGAGCCGATCCGCGACACGAGCGGCAAGGTCGTCGGCATCGTGAGCATGCTCGTCGACATCACCGAGCAGAAGCGGACCAACGCCGCGATCCGCCAGCTCGCGGCCATCGTCGAATCGTCGGACGACGCCATCATCGGCAACGCGCTCGACGGCACGATCACGACGTGGAATCGCGGCGCCGAGCGGCTCTACGGCTACACCGCGGCGGAAATCACCGGGCGCTCGATCCGGGTGCTGATCCCTCCCGAGCGGCAGGCGGACGAGCCGGCGATGTTCGAGCGGATCCTGCGCGACGAGCGCGTCGAGCAGTACGAGACGGTCCGGCGTCACCGCAACGGGCGCCTGATCGACGTCTCGCTGATGGTGTCGCCGATCAAGGACCCGGACGGCCGGATTGTCGGCGCCTCGAAAATCGCACGCGACATCACGGCCCGCAAGCGCGCGGAGGAGGCGCTGCGGGACAGCGAGGCCCAGCTGCGCCTTGTGACGGACAACGCGCCGGTGCTTCTCGTCCGGGTCGACCGCGAATCCCGGTACACCTTCGTCAATCGCGCCTACGCCGAGCGCAACGGCTACACGCCCCAGGCGATGATCGGGATGAAGGTGGTCGACGTGGTCGGCGCCGCCGCGCACGAGTCGTTCCGCGCGCAGATGGAGCAGGCGCTCGCCGGCAACCGCGTCGAGTTCGAGATCAAGATCCCCTATGCCAAGATCGGGCACCGCTGGGTGCACGTGATGTACGTCCCCGAGCGCAACGCCGAGGGCGAGGTGGTCGGTCTGCTCGGGGTGCTGAACGACACCGGGGCCCGCAAGGAGGCCGAGATCGAGCTGAAGCGCGCGCGCGACGAGGCGCTGGCGGCCTCGCGCGCGAAGGACGATTTTCTCGCGGCGCTGTCGCACGAGCTCCGCACGCCGCTGAACCCGGTCCTCCTCGTGGCGAGCGACGCCGCCAGCAACGAGGACCTGCCGGCGTCGGTGCGCGCCGACTTCGAGCTCGTGCGGAAAAACGTGAATCTCGAGGCGCGCCTGATCGACGACCTCCTCGACCTCACCCGGATCGCGCGCGGCAAGCTGCGGATCGAGGAGCGGCGCTGCGACGTGGCCGCGATCATCCGCGACGCGGTGACGAACGTGCGGACCGACCTCGAGGAAAAACAGCAGGAGCTCGTCCTCGATTTCGACCGGAACGAGGCCCAGGTCTGGGGCGACTCCGTCCGGCTCCAGCAGGTGTTCTGGAACCTCCTGAAGAACGCCGTGAAATTCACGCCGAACCAAGGGACGATCACCGTCCGGATGCGCACGGCCGCCGTCCCGGGAAAAGTCCTGGTCGAGGTCAGCGATTCGGGCATCGGGATGACCCCGCACGAGATCGAGCGCGTCTTCCAGGCTTTCACCCAGGGCGACCACGCCACCCCGGGCATTGGCTCGCACCGTTTCGGCGGACTCGGGCTGGGTCTGGCCATCTCAAAGATGCTGGTCGACCTGCACGGCGGAAAAATCCAGGCGACCAGCGCCGGGCGCGACCGCGGCTCGACGTTTGCCGTCGAACTTCCCACGACGCGGAAATCGGGGAACACGAGCGGTCCCTTGCTCGTGACGGCCGGCGCCAGGCCGGGATCCGCGGCGCCGGTCGCCGATGCGGCGGGAAAACGCCCCGCGGGCGCCTTCAAGCGAATCCTCCTCGTGGAGGACCACGCGGCGACGCGCCAGACGCTGCAGCATCTCCTCCGGAACCGGGATTACAAGGTCACCTCGGCGGAAACCGCGGGCGAGGCGCAGCAGCTCGCGCTCACCGGCGAATTCGATCTCATCATCTCGGACCTAGGGCTGCCCGACCGCACGGGCAACGAGCTCATGTCCGAACTGCGGGAGCGAAATCTCCGGCTGCCCGGGATCGCGCTGAGCGGCTACGGCATGGAGGACGACCTCGCGCGATCGCGCGCCGCAGGCTTCGCGGTCCACCTCGTCAAGCCGGTGACGATCGGCATGCTCGAGGAGGCCATCGCGCGGTTGCGCGACGGCTCCGGATCGGGCGCGCCGTTCCCGGAATGACCGGCCGCCGGAAAATTTTATTAAAAAAACTGGATCAATCCCCTCCTCCGCCGGTCGTCATGCGTCCTTCTCCTTTTTTCTCACGACAAACCCCGCCGGTTCGTCTCCACCGGATCGAATCTGCCCGCCGGCCATGTGGCCGGGGTGGGCGGCTCGGATCCCAAAACCTTTTCCAGTCCACGTGCGCCGACGCGCGCCGCCCATGATGATAAAGCCACCGACCTTTGCCCTGATCAATTTCCCTCCCGGCCTGGACCAGACCGTCTCCGCCGCGTCGCAGCTCGCGTTTCCCGGCGCGCGGCTCATGGCGCTTGCGGCGCTCGAATCGCCGGGCCAATCGAACGGCTCCGCGCCCGATCTCATCGTCCTGTGCGAGCCCGACGCCGCGCTGGCCGCGGCCGCGACCCAGGCGGTTGATCCGACGGGTGCGCCCCGCTGGGCGGTGGTGATCCTCGGCCGGGAAACGTCGGACGTGACGGAGAGCGTTCCTCCGGAAGACTGGAATGCGCGGGCGCTCGCGCGGATTTTCCAGACGGCGTGGCGGCAGCACGACCTGCTGCGCGAAAATTACCGGCTGCGCGGGGACCTGAAGACGGTGGCGCGCCGGATCAGCCACGACCTGCGCACCCCGGCGGGGTGCATCCACACCAGCTCGGACCTCCTCGACGAGCTGACGATCGGGAAGAGCGCGGCGCTGACGAACGTCGCCGATATTTTCCGGCAGTCGTCCGGGGAGATTTCCCACATCGTCGACCGCGTGAGTTTCGTGCTGCGGGCCTCGGCGGAGCCGGTCGGCCCGGCGCCGGTCGACATGGGTGCGATCGTCAAGGCGGTGATCGTCCAGCTCGAGGCGGAGATCCGCGCGTCGAACGCGTCGGTGGTGCAGCCCGACTCGTGGCCGGCGGTGCGCGGCGTGGCGCCGTGGCTGCAGATGGTGTGGCTGAACCTGCTGCAGAATGCGCTGCGGCATGGCGGGCCGGCGCCGCAGGTGCGGATTGCGTGGGCGCGGGAGGGGGAGACCTGCCGGTTTTCGGTTTCCGACCGCGGCGGCGGCGTGCTCGCGGCGCGCGAGCCGGGGCTTTTCCTGCCGTTCGACCAGCTGCACGCGCTGCGTTATCCCGGGCTCGGGCTCTCCATCGTGCAGCGGCTGGTGCTCCTGCAGGGCGGGCGGTGCGGCTACGAAAAAATGCCGGAGGGCGGCGCCGGCTTTCATTTCACGCTGCCTTTGGCGTAGGCCGCGGTTCGCGGAGGCAGGAGGCGGGCTAAGAAACGGCGGCGCACGGCTTTGCCGCGGAGACCCTGGGGCGCGAAGGGCGGCCGCGGGCGGGCACTTTTTCGCGAAGTTGGGGACAATGAATTTGCTCCAACTTCCCGTATGCCGCTGAAATCCTGGCTTGCCCGTTTCCTGATCACCCGTGCCGCGCGCGCCTATGGGTTCCTCGACCCTGTGAGCCTGCTCGCGAAAATGAGGGGATTTTCCCAGCCGTCCGAGGTCGGCGAACCGGTGGAGCTGCTGCGGGCGGGAATGATTTTCCACGCGAGAGGACTGATCAACACCAAGGCGATCCAGAACAATCTCGACTGGATCTGGCCCTACTGGGTCGAGCGTCAGTTCAATCCGAACGACGAGTCGTTCATCCCGCGGGCGTTCTCGTTCAGCCACATCAATCTCACGCATCGGAACTGGACGGCCGTGGGCCTGCCAGACGTCCCGTATTATCCGATCGTGGACCCGCGCGGCCTCGTCACGCCGCTGTTCGACGGGTGGTCGCTCGACCTCTGGTTTGTCGGGGAAAACGGGGCGGTGCAGACGCCGTCGAAGCTCACGGAGTTCAGCCAGGAGCTCCGCCTCCAGCCGAACCCGTGCGTGCATTCCGTGGCCGGGCTGGAAGGGGCCGTTGTGACCACCGACGTGGAGATGTGCCTGACGGACGGCTATCCGCAGTGCTGCATCGAGGTCGGCGTGCAGCCGGGGGCGCGGGGCTCGGTCGTCCTCGCGATCCGGCCGTACAATCCGGAGGGCGTCAGTTTCATCGACCACCTCGCGCCGGCGGCCGACGGGCTCGGCTTCGTGGTGAACCGCCGGCATCCGGTGCGCTTCGACCGCGCGCCGGCGCGCTTCGCGCTGTCGGTCTACGAGGAGGGCGACGTCTGGCAGCGGCTGCAGCAGGCGGTGGACGTGAATTCGGAGGCGACGTGCGAGGTGGGCATGGCCACGGGCGCCGCGGTGTTCGACGCGGCGAAGGTGGAGGCGCGTCCGCTGCGGATCCGCGTGCCGATCTACGACGAGCTCAAGCGCACGCGGCAGCCGCGCTTCGCGCAGGAATCCGCGTGGACCGCGGAAATCGCGGGACTGTCGGCGCTGCGGATCGGCGACGCCCGCCTCCAGCGCCTGTACGATCAGGCGGTGACGAACGTCGTGCTGCACGCGGGCGTCGAAGTTTTTCCGGGACCCTACACCTACAAGCGGTTCTGGTTTCGCGACGCGGTCTTCATCCTCCACGCGCTGCTCGCGCTCGGCGGCGTCGAACGCGTGCGCCGCGCGATGGAGGGATTCATCCCGCGCCAGCGGCGAGACGGGTATTTTCTCTCGCAGGAGGGCGAATGGGACTCGAACGGGGAGGCGCTGTGGATGTACCGCCGGTTCGCGCAGCTGACCGGGGAGAAGCTCCCCGCCGACTGGCTGGCGGCCGCCGTGCGCGGCGCGCGGTGGATCCAGCGCAAGCGGCTGCCGGCGGACCTCGGGCGTCCCGAGGCGGGGTTGCTGCCCGCGGGCTTCAGCGCGGAGCACCTCGGCCCGAATGACTTTTATTACTGGGACGATTTCTGGGGCGTGGCGGGGCTGCGGAGCGCGGCGGCGCTGCTGCTCGACTCGGATCCGAAACGCTCGGCGGAATTCACGCGGCAGGCGGACGATTTTTTCGCGACGATCCAGCGCTCGGTGCCCAGCGGGCCGCACCGGCGTTTTCCCGGCGCGCTGCCGGCCTCGCCGAAACGGCGGATGGACGCCGGCGCGGTGGGCTCGCTCGTGGCGGACTATCCGCTGCAGCTTTTCGCCCCGGGCGACAGCCGGATCCTGCTGACCGCGGATTATCTCCGCGACCACAGCAGCTTCGAGGGCGGGTTCTTCCAGAACATGATCCATTCGGGGATCAACCCGTACCTCACGCTGCACCTCGCGCAGGTGCGCCTGCGCGCCGGGCAGGCGGACGAGGCGTGGGCGCTGATGAAATGCGTCGCCGACCTCGCGTCGCCGACCGGGCAGTGGCCCGAGGCAATTCATCCGCGGACCGGCGGCGGATGCATGGGCGATGGGCAGCATATCTGGGCGGCCGCCGAATGGGCATTCCTCGTGAGGAACTGCTTCGTGCGCGAAGAGGTCGGCGGGCTCGTCATCGGATCCGGCGTGCGGCCGGAATGGTGGCGAGGGCAGGGCGCCTCCTTCGGGCCGACGCTGACGCCGTACGGTCCGGTCACGGTCCGGATCGAGGCCGTCGCGGAGGGCGCGCGGCTCACGGTCGATGGACAATGGCGCGGGGCGGCGCCGCATCTCGATTTGAAACTCCCCCATCACGCCGGTCCCGCCGCCATGGTGGTCGCCGGGTGTGAACAACGACTGAGACGCACCGGATGAAAATCTGCATGATGACCAACACCTACCTGCCGCACGTCGGCGGGGTCGCCCGATCGGTGAGCACCTTCGCCGAGCAGTATGTGCGGCGGAAGCACGAGGTCCTCGTCGTCGCTCCGGAATTTCCCGGTCCGCCGCCGCCGGCGAAGGCGGAGGCGCTGGTGGAGCGCGTGTCCGCGATCCGGAATTTCAACGGCAGCGAATTCTCCGTGCGGCTCCCGCTCGCGGCCGCGCTCTCGACGCGGCTCGACGAGTTCGCGGCGGACATCATCCATGCGCATCACCCGTTCCTGCTCGGCGACACCGCGCTGCGCGTCGCGGCGAACAAGAACGTCCCGATCGTCTTCACGCATCACACGCGCTACGAGGATTACGTCCATTACCTCCCGTTTGACTCCGACGCGCTGGTGGAGATCGCGACCGACCTGCCCACGCGCTTCGCGAACCTGTGCGACGGCGTGATCGCGCCGAGCGAGAGCATCGAGCGGCTGATCCGCCGCCGCGGGGTGACGGTGCCGATCCGGGTGGTTCCGACCGGGGTCGACGTGAAGGCGTTCGCCCGGGGCAACCGCGCGTCGTTCCGCGCGCGGATGGGAATTTCCTCCGGCACGTTCGTGGTCGGGTGCGTCAGCCGCCTCGCGCCCGAAAAAAACCTCGGCTACCTCGCGTCGGCGGTCGGGCTCTTCCTGAGGAAAAATCCGCGCGCGCGTTTTCTCGTCGTGGGCGAGGGGCCTTCCACGGAGGCCCTGAAGGCGTCCTTCGCGAAAAGCGGAACCGCGAAGCAGCTCATCCTCGCGGGCAAGCAGACCGGCGCCGCGCTGTGCGCCGCGTATCGCGCGATGGACCTGTTCGTCTTTTCCTCCCGCAGCGAAACGCAGGGCATGGTGATTGCGGAGGCGATGGCGGCGGGCCTGCCGGTCGTGGCCCTCTCGGCCAACGGCGTGCGCGAGGTCGTGCGCGACGGGGACAACGGGCTCCTCGCGCCGGCGCGGGCGACCCCCGCGGAATTCGCGCAGCGGATCGCGGCGGTCGCGCGCTCGCCGGCGCTGCGCCGGAAATTCAGCCGCTCGGCGCACGCCACCGCGGAGGAATTCTCGCGCGAGCGCAGCGCGGAGCGGGCGCTGGAATTTTACCGGGAGATCCGGCAGCTCACGCGTCCGCGGCGCCTCGCCAACGAGCTCCATCCCTGGGAGAGCTATCTCGAGCGGATCGCGGTCGAGTGGAAGCTGCTGGCGACGAAGACGCAGTCGCTCGCCGCGGCGCTCATGCCCGAGACGGCCGAGGCGAAGGCCTCCTGACCCCTTCGCGCATGCTGCCTTATTTCGAGTCGTGGGTTCACCGGGTCCGCCGCCGGCTCAGCCGCAGCGAGTGGGCGATCCGTCATCTCGGTCTGACCCCCTCCACCGGCACGAGCGAGGAACCGGGGCTCCTGTTGATCCAGATCGACGGACTCGCGCGCGTGCAGCTCGAGCGCGCGGTCGCGTCGGGAGAGATGCCGTTTCTCCGCCGGCTCCAGCAGCGGGAAGGCTACCAGCTGCACACCTTTTATCCGGGGCTGCCGAGCACGACGCCCGCGGTGCAGGCCGAGCTTTTCTACGGCGTGCGCTCGGCGGTGCCCGCCTTCAGCTTTTTCAACCGCACGCTGCGGGCGATGGGGCGGATGTGGGACCCGGAGTGGGCCAAGGACCGCGAGGCCATCTGCGCGAAACAGGCCGAGGGCCTGCTCAAGGGCGGAAGCTCGTGGTCGAACATCTATACGGGCGGAGCCGCGCAGGACGAAAGCCATTTTTGCGCCGCGAGCATCGGCTTCGGCGACATGTGGCGGACGGGCAAGATCCGGAATATCTTTGTCTTCATCCTCCTCAACCTGCCGTCGGCGGTGCGGATCCTCGGGCTGCTCCTGGTCGAGCTGTGCGTCGCCTTTGGCGATGCGGTGCGCGGGATGATCCGCGGCCGGCGTCCGTCGCTGGAGTTTCTCCTGGTGCTTTCGCGGGTGTTCATCTCCGTGGGCCTGCGCGAGCTGCTGACGATCAGCGGCCAGATCGACGTCACGCGGGGGCTGCCGGTCGTGCACCTCAACTTCGTGGGCTACGACGAACAGGCGCACCAGCGCGGGCCGGGCTCGCGCCTGGCGCATTTCAGCCTGCGCGGGATCGACGGCGCGATCCGCCGCCTGGCGCGGGCCGCGAACCGCTCGGTGCGCCGGGATTACGCGGTGTGGGTTTTCTCGGATCACGGGCAGGAAAAAACGCGGCCATTCCCCGGCACGCCGGGCGGGATCGAGGCCGTGCTCCGCAAGTGTCTCGACGCGTCCTGGAAGCGCGACGCCGCCTGGAAGGCGCGGCCGCAACGCCGTCCGGCCAACCCGTGGCTGTCGCGCAGCCGGCGCAGCCAGGCGCGGAGGGACCGCGAGCGCGCGGCGGACCGGTTGACCGAGGAGGAGCAGAAGACCTTCTCCGTGGCGTCGATGGGGCCGGTCGGGCATGTTTATTTCCCGGAGCCGAAGACCGACGCGCAGCGGCTCTCTTTCGCGCGGAGACTGGTGAAGGAGGGGGGCGTCCCCGGAGTGCTCTGCGCCGGCGAGAACTGCGGGATCCTCTGGCTGCACGCGCGCGGGGAGACGAAGGTGCCCGAGGGCGTCGCGGAGCTGCTGCCGCATCCGGAGGCGATCCGGGCCGAGATCGCCAGGGACCTCGTGGGATTTTTCGCCCACCCCGACACCGGCGACCTGGTGCTGCTCGGGTGGTCGCCGTGGGAGGAGCCGGCGAGTTTCGCCGAGGAGCGCGGCGGTCACGGCGGTTTTGGCCCGGAGGAGACCCAGGGCTTCGCGCTGCTGCCGCCGCGCACGCGCCTGCCGGACGACAGCCGGGACTTCATCCGCCCGGCGGCGATGCGGGCGGCGGCGCGGCACTACCTCGGCCGGGAAAAGCTGCCGGTGCTGAACGGCGCGAGGCCGCCGGAGGCCACCGCGCGGCTGATGACGTACAACGTGCACGGCTGTTCCGGCATGGACGGCCGCGTTTCGCCGCGGCGGATCGCGCGCGTGATCGCCGCGCAGCAGCCGGACATCGTCGCGCTGCAGGAAATGGATCTCGGCCGCCGGCGCTCGCGGGCGGAGGATCAGGCGAAGATGATCTCGGCCGAGCTGGGGTTTCACGCCGTGTTTTGTCCGACCGTCACCCTGGGCGACGAACATTACGGCCACGCCCTGCTCAGCCGCTGGCCGGTCGAGGTCGTGAAGCGGGCGCTGCTCCCGCACGATCCGAAAAGCTGGTGGCCGGAGCCGCGCGCCGCGCTCTGGGCACGCGTGCAGCTGAAGGAGCGCACGGTGCATGTGATCATGACGCATCTCGGCCTCGGTCCGAGGGAGCGCCTCGTGCAGATGAAGGCGCTGATGGGGCCGGAGTGGATCGGCGGGATCCCGGAGGACGAGCCCGTGATCCTCTGCGGCGACATGAACACGCTGCCCGGCAGCGCGCCCTACAAGCTCGCGCTGGGCCGCCTGCGCGACGTGCAGGCGGGAAAAAACGGACGGCGCGCGCTGAACACCTTCACTTCGGCGCGGCCGGTCATGCGCCTCGACCACATTTTCATCTCGCCCCATTTCGAGGCGGCGGCGGTCGTCGCGCCGCGCAACGAGCTCACGCGGGTTGCATCCGACCACCTGCCGCTGATGGTCGACCTGCAAGTTGCCCCTGCAACCGCCGGTATGTCCACCAGGACGCGCCCAGAATCAGAATCCAGTAAAGGATCAGCAGTGTCACCCCTGCCGGCGTGAAGTGTCCGCTTTGCTGCCCCAGCCCGACAGTGACCACCGCGCGCAGCGTGTGCAGCGGCAGGCAGCGGGAGAGGTAGGTGCGCAGCGGGACGCCGATCAGCGCCAGCGTGCAGTTCTGCAGCACGAACGGAACGCCCGGGAGCAGGAGGGTGAAGACGCAGACCGTGCCGTGTGCGGCGGGCGGAATCCGGGCGCGGATCTTCGCGAGGCGCCGGGCGAAAAGGCGCGGCCAGAGATGCACGATTGCGAAGCACGCGAGCAGCTGGAGGAAAATCGAAAGCGTCACCAGCGCGAGGCCGAGTCCGAATCCAAACCGGACGCCCGCCGCGACGTGGAGGATGTTGACCGGAAAACCGACAAAGGGGAGGACGGTCAGGAGCGCAAAGGAGACGAAGGGATTGACGCGCGCCGCGTACGCGTGGACGGCGTCGACGTCGATGAAATGGTAGGCGAGGGCCACGCCGCCGATGACCAGCGCGGTCACGATCGCGATGCGCCGGAAATGCGGATGATCGGCCAGCGTTTTCAACGACGGCAGCAGGGCCGGTTTCGCGGGCGCGGGCCGGCGGCGGGTTCGAGGCGTGCGTAGTTTCATCGGTGGCCGGGCCCGGGCGGGGAATCTTGCGGCAGGCCTGGCAGGGTCAGAGTCACCCCCCGGTCGGATCGGTGCCGGAATTTCCGGAAATTCATGGGAATAAATCCACCCGATCGGGCACCGGCGTCCCGTCGCGAACTGGCGTCCGTTCCCGCGGTCCAACCGGACATGTCGCGCCCTTTTCTGCCGCCTTTGATCCTGGCCGTCGCGGCGGCCGCGGGTTTTTCCGTCCGCGCCGACGAGCCGACGGAACCGCCGCTGCTCCACGAAGCGGTCGGCAACTGGACCGCGGGCAAGGAGGACCTCGCGTTCACGCAGCGCGGGCGCACGCTGGACGACGACGGCAAGCTCAAGGAGGAGCGCGTCGAGCGCTACGATCCGTCGCTGCCGGACGCGCAGCGCTGGCACCTGATCGAGGTCAACGGAAAGCCGCCGACCGACGCGCAGCGCGAGTCGATCGAACACCGCCGGAACCGGAAGCCGCGCAAGAAGGCGAACAAGCCGCCGGAGGAGCTCCTCGATTTTTCCAAGGCCAGGGTCGCCACCGAAACGGCGAAGGATGTCACGTTCGAGGTCCCGCTCCGGTCCGAGAGCGCGCGGATGGTGCAGACGGAAAAGCTCATTCTCCTCATCACCGTGGGCCGCGAGACCCGGATGATCGAGCGCGTCACCGCGGGGCTGCGTGACACGATGCGCGTGGCCCTCGGGCTGGCGAAGATCACGGACGTCGATTTCGACCTCACGCTCGACGGCATCGACGAGGGCGAAAAATCGACCAAGGGCCATCCCAAGGCGCCGCCCAAGCCGCAGGAAGAGGACCAGGTCACCGGGACGGCGCGGGTCGCGCTGACGAAGTTTGGCGAGCGGATGGAATACGAATGGAGCGATTTCAAGCGTGTGAACGCCTATCACGCGCCGGCGAAGCCGGGCGCCGCGGCGGCCGACGGAAAATAGTGCCGGCGGCCGCGGGCGCCCGCGGGCGGCAATTTGTCGGTCCGCTCAGAACCTCCGCGCCAAGCGGGTGTCGGTTAAGCGGGCTCCCTTTCGCCCGACCGCCCTGATGAAACTGTCCACCAGCCATCTGAAACGCTACCGCGAGATCGCGCGCCTGCTGTGGAAGTACGGCCGCGCGGACCTCGTCAAGCAGATGGACCTGCCGGACGACCCCGACGAGGTGGCGGCCGATCAGGCCAAGGCGGAGGCGAACCCTGGGGAAAAGTCCGACAAGCCGGCGCCGGAACAGCTGGCGGACGACCTCGAGGCGATGGGCCCGACGTACGTGAAGATCGGCCAGGTGCTGGCCGGCCGTCCCGATCTGCTGCCCGAGCCCTACGTCGCGGCGCTCGCGCGGCTGCAGGACCGGGTGAAGCCATTTTCCTACGAGGAGGTCGAGCAGACGGTCACGAACGAGCTCGGCGTGAGAATTTCCAAGGCCTTCCGCAGCTTCGACCCCGAGCCGCTCGCGGCGGCGTCGCTCGGCCAGGTGCACTCCGCGGTGCTGCGCGACGGACGCGAGGTGGTGGTGAAGGTGCAGCGGCCGAACATCCGCCGGCAGATCGCGGAGGATTTCGAGGTGCTCGAGGAGATCGCGGAGTTCATGGACGAGCACACCGAGACCGGCCGCCGCTACCGGTTTCGCATCATCCTCCAGGAATTTCGTGCGACGATCCAGGACGAGCTCAACTACGAGCGCGAGGCGCAGAACCTGGTGACGGTGGGGCGCAACCTCGCCGAGTTCGACCTGATCCGGGTGCCGCAGCCCGTGGCCGACTACTGCACCCGCTCGGTGCTGACGATGGACCATGTGCGCGGCCAGAAGATCACCGCCCTCGGACCGCTGGCGCGGCTGGAGATGGAGAGCGGCCCGCTGATCGAGCAGCTGTTCCGGGCGTACCTGAAGCAGGTCCTGATCGACGGGCTGTTCCACGCCGACCCGCATCCGGGAAATGTCTTCCTGACGGACGACAAGCGCATCGCCCTGCTCGACCTCGGAATGGTCGGGCACACCGCGCCGACGATGCAGGAGCACCTCCTGAAGCTGCTCCTGGCGGTGAGCGACGGAAAGAGCGACGAGGCCGCGGACATCGTCATCCAGATCAGCGAGAAGATCGAGAATCCCGACTTGCCGGAGTTCAGGCGCCGCGTTCGCCAGGTGATCGTGCAGACGCACGACGTCGGCCTGCAAAAGATGAATGTCGGCCAGTCGCTGATCGCCGTCAGCCGCGCCGCGGGCCAGACCGGGCTGTTCGTGCCGAGCGAACTCACGCTCCTCGGCAAGACGCTGCTGCAGCTCGACGAGGTCGGGCGCACGCTCGACCCGGACTTCGATCCGAATGCCGCGATCCGGCGGAATGCGTCGGAGCTGATGACGCGGCGCATGACGCACGACGCCTCGAAGGGGAATGTCCTCACCCAGATCCTGGAGATGAAAAATTTCGTGGCGGGGCTGCCGAAGCGCGTCAACCAGGTGATGGACGCGGTGACCACGTCGGGGATCGAGGTCAAGGTGCGGGCGATCGACGCCAAGATGATGGTGGACGGCATGCATAAGATCGCCAACCGGATCACGGCGGGGGTGATTCTCGCCGCGATGATCATCGGTGCGTCGCTGATGATGCGGATCCCGACGCATTTTGAGATTTTCGGCTATCCCGGCCTGGCGATCCTCAGCTTCCTGTTCGCCGCCGGCGGCGGCCTGTACCTGCTGCTCACGATTTTTTTCCACGACGACAAGGTGCTCCGGAAGCCGCCGCGCTGAGCCGCGGAGGGCCCTCGATTCCCATGTTCAACCGCGCGAAAGATTTCATGACCGGGAAGGCGGCGCAGACCTACATCAACGGCATGATCGGCCGTTACGGCGAGGTGCGGGATCTCAGGATCGACACCGAGGCGAAGACGCTGGAGCTGGTCTGCACGCTGCGCGGCGAAGCGGAGCCGGTGACGGTGCGGGTCGACAAGTACGAGATCGTGCAGAAGGGTGAAAAGCATTTTGCGCAGATCGTGAAATGCACCTGTTCGCGGCCGTGGCTGCAGGCGCTGGTGGAGGATTTCGCGCAGAGCCGGCCGATCGAGGTGCCGCCCTGGGCGGTGTCGGCGCTGTGACCAGCGTGTAGCACGGGTCTCCGAGTCTCCGACCCGTGTGGGCGGACTCTGCCAACGGAGAACGTCGAGCACCCCCGTTTAGCTCGAGTCCACCTTCACGGGTCGGAGACCCGTGCTACCGCCGCCTAGCTCGGTTGCGGAATTTTTTTCAGCGGTTCTTCGGCGGGGCCGGCGATGACTTCGCCGGTGGGCTTGAAGCGCGAGCCGTGACACGGGCAGTCCCACGTCCGCTCGCCCTCGTTCCAGGCCACGATACATTTCAGGTGCGTGCAGACCGGCGAGCAGAGCGTGATCTTGCCGTGCGCATCCCGGTATGCCGCGACTTTTTTTCCGTCCATCTTCAGGATCTTGCCCTCGTTTCTTTGCAGGTCCGCGGTCGAATCGCCCTCCGCCCCCGCGAGCCAGTCGCGGAGCAGATAATAAGGGTAATCCTTGTTTTCGCGAAGATAGCTCCAGGCGCCGCCGAGGATCTTGCGGCGGTTGACGTCGAAAAGCTCCTGCCACGGATTTTTCCGTTTGATCACGGCGTCGACCGCCATCATCGCGCCCAGCGTGCCGAAGGTCATTCCGTTCCCCGCGAAACCGGTCGCGACGAACTGCCGCTCGGCGGTTTCGCCGATGTAGGGAAGTCCGTCGATCGTCTCGATGACTTGGCCCGACCAGCGATGGTCGACCGTGGCCTCGGGCACGAAACGGTGGAAGCATTCCTCGAGGCGCGCGTAGGGTTCGATCGTGCTGTCCTGCTGGCCCGTCTTGTGGTCCTCGCCGCCGAAGATGGCGTAGTCGTGGCCCGCGGCGCGGTCGATCCGCAGGTAAAAATACGGGTCGCTCGTGTCCCAGAACGAGGCCTCGGGAATCACGCCCGCCGGAATCCGGGCGCCGATGACATAGGAGGTGTAGAGGGCGAGCTTGCTTTGGAAAAGCGTGGCCTGCGCCAGCCCGGACTTTCCCATCAGGGGAGTGTGCGTGGCGAGGACGAGGTATTTTCCCTCGATGCGGTGGGAGCCGACCTTCACGGCGAGCGGCTCGTCGGTCACCTCCTCGACTTCGGCGGACTCGAACACGTGGCTGCCGCCGCCGGGGATGAGGTGGAGCAGGGCGCCGAGATATTTGCGCGGATGAAAGAGCGCCTGATGGGAAAACTTCACGCCCGCCACGCCGAAGAAGGGGACCGCGTTGATGAATTCCGCGGGAATGCCCAGGTCTTGCGCGCACTTTGCCTCCGCCCGGAGCTCCTGCGCGTCGGGTCCGCTCTGTCCCCGCAGGGGCAGGTGGAGGTAGCCCGGAACCCAGCGAAAATCGCACGCGATGTCGTGGGCGCGGATGAGCGAGACGATCTGGTCGATCGCCGCCGAACCGGCGTCCCAGACGGCCTTGGCCGCGTCGCGGCCGAAGGTCTTTTCCAGCTCGGTGAGGCGCGTGTCGGTCACGCTCGTGAGATGGGCGGTGGTGTGGCCGGTATCGACGGCGCCGCAGCGATCGCGCTCGACCAGGGCGACGGTCTTGCCGGCGCGCTTGAGCAGAAATGCCGCGGTCACGCCGGTGATTCCTCCGCCCACGACGATCACGTCGACCTTGTGGTCCTTGTGAGGCGCCGGAAAGTGCGGGATGACAGAGGTGTCAAACCAGTACGGGGACGTGTCGAGCGATTTCATGAAGCGGAACGGGCGCACGGCGGCCGCGCTCCCGTCCCGATGGACCCCCGCCTTTTTCGCCGGTTCGGCGGCAGGGGTCCGCTTTCACCTCAAAAATTTCGAGATGTTGGGGAACCGGTGCGACGCGGTTCCCTTTCTGCGCGCTTGGGGCACCTGAGGCTGATTCGGATTTTGAACAGAAGCTAACGAAGGGAACGAAGTGCTGTCCTCAGGACGCGTCCAGGTTGCAAGCCGGGAGGGTGTTCAAATCCAAAGAACAGCGTGTCTGCGACTCGAACGAACGTATTCGTGGGTCCGGCATGCCGGGCAGATCAGCGATCAACCCGGTTTGAAATTGGATCCGCTTGCAACCTCAGACCCAGCTAACCGACGGCGCTTCGTTGCCTTCTGTTCAAACGGATCGGAAATGATCCGTAGCCATGGCTCGATTCCATCGCACCGCCGGGAAAGGGTGCTCGACCCTTCGTGTCAGAATTGCGAGCGGAGGAGGCCGCAGACGCTGTCGCCGAAACGGACGTAGAACGGACGCCCGAGAAATTCCTTGGCGGAGATCGGGCGCGAGCGTTTCACGTCCTCCTCGAAAATCCGCACGTGCGTCTTCGCGACCTCGCGGTCGATCACGTTGATGGCGTCCTCGTCATTGATGCTGAAGGAGCGGTTGTCGAAATTCGCGGAGCCGACCGTGACGAGCACGTCGTCGACGACCATCGTCTTCGCGTGGTACATCGCCGGGAGGTATTCGTGGAATTCCACCCCGGCCTCGATCAGCTTGCCCCAGCGCGAGCGCGAGACGGCGCGGCCGAATTTCGAGTCGTTGATGGCCGGCACGACGATGCGGACGCGCACGCCGCGCTGGCGCGCGGCGATCAGCATCCCGATCTCGAGGTCGTCAGGGACGAAATAGGCGTTGCCGATCTCGATCGATTTCTGGGCGGAGGCGATCGCGCACAGGTAGCCCATCCGGATGTTTTCGAGGCCCTCGCCGGGACCGCTCTTGATGCATTGCGCGATGCTCTTGCCCGTCTCCTTGATCTTTGGAAAATATTCGGGTCCGATCAGCAAGCTCGAGGTGGTCTGCAGCCAGTTCGCGGCAAACACCGACTGCATCTCGAGCACCACGGGGCCCTCGACGCGCACCTGGGTCTCGCGCCAGACCTTGGGGGAGTCGGCGTCGCCCAGCCAGCTGTCGTCGATGCACATTCCGCCCGTGAACCCGATCCGTCCGTCGACGATCAGCAGCTTGCGATGCGTGCGGTGCATGATGTTCGGCTTGATGTCGTACCAGTGCTGGCGCCCGTATTTGAAGACCTGGACTCCCGCCGCCCGCAGCCGGTCCCGGTCCTCCGTTCGGAATTTCAGCGTGCCGATGCCGTCCATCATCACGTGGACCTTGACGCCGGCCCGGGCCCGTTCGCCGAGGGCCTCGATGAACTGGTCGCTGATCTTTCCCGGCGTCCAGATATACGTCTCCAGCGTGATGGTCTGCTTCGCCTCGCGGATGGCCTTCAGCATCGCGGGGAAGAACTGGGTGCCGTTCACGAGGGTCTCGACCGAATTGCCCGCGGTGAAATTCGCGCCGAGCAGGGGGCCGACGGTGTTGACGAACGCCTCCGACCCGGCGCCGAAAGAGCCGATGCGGATCGGCTCCTGCACGCGACGCGCGGAGGTGAACCAGAAATAAAATCCGAAGAGCAGGACGGCCCCGAGGAGAAACCACCATTTCGAAGGATGGACGTGGGCCGGAACGCGGTGGGCGGGTGCGCGGTCCTTCGTCGCTTTCCGTCGGAACAAAAGGAATTTCCGGGTGGCGGTGGGCATGGTGTTCGCCCCCCGGACCGAGGAGGATTTCGCGGCGGGCGGTGGCTGGCAAGGTGGACCGAATTTCCTTCGCGCGGTTCCCGCCCAAAAACTCGCCCGCGGCGCACCCGGGGCCGCTTTCGGGGTCTATCGCCAGCCAGCTTGAGAACACCGCGCATGCATTCGCCGATGGAGTCTCCCCGTGCCATCCCGCGCCGGAGCCCGGGCATGCGCGCCGCGGTCGCGGCGCGGATCCGGAAAATCCGGCGGCGGGATTTCATTCTCTGGGGCTCGCTGCTGGTCGCGTTGGGCGGCGCGCTGATCGTGTTCGCGCTGTCGGGCCACTTCAGCCTCACGGCGATCGCGGAGGCGATCAGCGGCCTGAACCCGGTGCTGGTCATCGGACTGATGGCGATCCTGCCCCTCGCCGGTTTTTCCATCAGCGTCGTCTATCTGGTGGTCGGCGCGCGGTTCGGGCCGATCGCCGGGCTGCCGGTGGTGATCGGCGTGACGGCGTTTCACCTGCTGGCGACCTACTGGCTGACGCGCAGCTTTCTCCGGGGGCCGCTCGAGCGTTTCCTCGCCCGCCGCGGCCATCACCTTCCGGCCGTGCTGCCCGGCGAGCATGCGGAGATCTGCGTGCTGGGGACGCTGGTCCCGGGCATTCCCTATTTCGCGCGCAATTACCTGCTCGCGCTCACCGATGCGCCGTTGAAGACATATTTCTGGGTGTGCCTGGCGGTGCACGTCACGCGTTCGTACGTGGCGATCATGGTCGGCGACCTCGCGGGCAACCCCAACCGGACCCAGCTGCTCGTCCTCGCGGCCGTGTACGCGGTCAAGCTTTCGCTGTGCGCATTCATCGTGTGGCGGTTGCGGATCCACCGTCATTCGAAGCCGTCATCCGCCAAGTGACGGTGGCGGCGCCCGCCATGTTCCAATCGCTCACGAGACAATGGCGCGGAATGCTCCACGGCGCGCCCGGCCGCCGCTTCCGGGAGAGCTATGCAGCCGCGCGGAAAAAACCGCCGCCGCTGTGGCAGCGGCTGTTTTGCTTCGGGCTGGCCCTCGTGGCGTTCGTGCTGGGACTCGCCTTCGCGATCCTGCCCGGGCCCGCCTCGATTTTTTTCGTGGTTTCCGGAGCGCTGCTCGCCGCGGAATCGCTCGCGCTCGCGCGGTTCCTCGACTGGGGGGAAATGCGCCTCCGCGTGCTGGCGCACTGGGCGAACGCCCACTGGAAACGCCTCGGCCGGCTTGGCCGCGCCGCGGTCATCGTGCTCGGCACGATGGGCTCGGTCACGATGACGGTGCTGGTGTGGCGGTTTTGGTTTCACTGACCGGCTTGCCGCGCGCGGGCCAAATCCAAATGAAGCTGCTCTCGCCCCAACCGTTCTGGCCCATCCGGGATGGGATCCCGGCGAGTTATCCGCCGCTCGAGCGGGACGCGCGCTGCGACGTGGCGATCATCGGCGGCGGCATCACCGGCGCGCTGGTCGCATGGCATCTCGCGGACGCGGGTGTCGACGCCATGGTGCTCGACCGCCGCGAGGTCGCGCACGGCAGCACCGCCGGGAGCACGGGGCTGCTGCAGTACGAAATTGACCGGCCGCTGTGGCAGCTGGCGCGCGAGATCGGACGGGAGCGGGCGGTCCGGAATTATCGCCGGTGTCGCGAGGCGAATCGGGCGATCGGACGGATTGTGCGGCGGCTCGGCCTGAAGTGCGGCTTCGAGCGGAAGTCCAGCCTGATGGTCGCGAGCCGCGCGGCCCACGTCGCGGCGCTCCGGCGCGAGTTCGAGGCGCGCCGCGCGGCGGGGTTTGCCGTCGACTGGTGGACGCGCGGACGGATCGCGCGGGAATGCACGCTGCGGCATCCGGCGGCGATTCTTTCACGCGACGCCGCGCAGGTGGATTCGTATCTCCTGGCGTACGGCCTGCTCGCGGCGGCGGCGCGGAAAGGAATGCCGATCCATGATCGCACGGCGGTCACGCGGACGCGTTTCACCGTCCGCGGCGTGGAGCTGAGGACGTCGCGCGGAGTCACGGTGCGGGCGAAGCGCCTCGTGATCGCCTCCGGTTATGAGGCCAGCGCGCATCTGCCGCCGTCGCTGACGGCGCTCCACAGCACGTTCGCGATCGTCAGCGAGCCGCTTCGCGCGTTCGGCGGATGGCCCGCGGAGCGGTGCCTGATTTGGGAAACGGCGCGGCCCTATCTTTATCTCCGCACGACGGAGGACGATCGGGCGATCATCGGCGGCTTCGACGAGCCGTTCCAGGATCCCGACCGGCGCGACCGGTTGCTGGCGGCCAAGGCCGCGGCGCTGCAGCGGCGATTCCGGGGATTTTTTCCACAAATTGACTTCGAGCTGGCGGGGGTCTGGGCGGGGACGTTTGCCGAGACGCCGCACGGGCTGCCCTACATCGGCCGCCATCCGGACGTGCCGCGCACGTGGTTCGCGCTCGGCTATGGGGGAAACGGCATCACCTACAGCCTTCTCGCCGCCGAACTGATCCGCGACCAGATCGCCGGCCGGCCGAACCGTGATGAAGAGCTCTTCGGTTTCGACGACTAGCGAACCCAGGGAATTGCGCCGCGCCGCCGGTGCCCCGATCAGCTGGGTTAAAAAGCGGATCATGAGCCAATTAAAAATTGGGCGGCCATTGGCGTCGGCCGAGGGCGAACCGGATGCCGGAAATTCTGTCCAATTCTCCTTTATGGAGCCCGACGTCATCGTCATCGGGGCGGGGGTGGCTGGGCTCACGGCGGCGGCCGAGCTGGCGGAGCGTGGCTGGAAGGTGCGGATCCTCGAGGCGCGCGATCGTCTGGGCGGACGCATCTGTTCGGTAAAACCCGAAGGCTGGCCGACGGTGGTCGAGCTGGGCGCGGAATTCGTCCACGGTGGAAACGCCACGCTGCGGAAAGCCCTCGAGAGCACCGGCACGCATCTCGCGCCGGTGTGCGTGAACATGTGGACGTGCCGGGAGGGCCGGATCGCCTTGGCGCCGGATTACTGGGAACGGATCGGGCGCGTGGCGGGAAAAATTCCGCGGCAGGATCATGGCTGGTCGTTTCAGCAATTTCTCTGGCACCAGCGCGGCCACATTTCGTCGGAGGAGCGGGAACTCGCGCGCGCCTACGTCGGAAGCTTCAATGCGGCGCCGACGGGCGAGATCAGCGCCCACGCGCTGCGGCCCGCGCGCGCGGGTGCGGACACGGAGGATTTCAAGATTGCGGGCCGCTACGAGGCGCTGGTTCGCGGACTGCGCCAAAAATTTCCGCCGCGGCGGGTCAATGTGCGGCGGCGGGCGGTGGTGCGGAGCATCGGCTGGCAGGCCGGAAAAGTCGCGGTGCAGGCAATGAACGCGGCGGACGGAACGAGCACAGTGCACAAGGCGCGCGCGGCGGTGGTCACGCTGCCGCTCGGCGTGCTCAAGGCCGGCCACGTGAAATTTTCGCCGGAACTGCCGGGCAAGCGCTCGCTGATCGAGCGGGCGGGCTGGGGAAATGTGACCCGCATCACCATCCGGTTCCGGCCAGGTTTCTGGACGTCGCCCATCATGCCGGCGGTGCTCGGCGCCCGCAGCGGCCGGGATTTCGGTTTCGTCAACGCGCCGGATCAGCCGATCCCGATCTGGTGGGCCTTGTCGGCGCCCGCTCCCGTTCTGACGGGTTGGGCGGGAGGCGAAATGTCCGACCGCCTTGGATCAGGCGCGTCGTGGGCCGTGATGGCGGATGCGGCGCGGTCGCTCGCGGGGATTTTTCGGACGAGCCGCGCCGAAGTCAGTCGGTGGGTGGCGGACTGGGCGACGCACGACTGGCGCCGGGATCCCTTCGCGCTGGGGGCGTACAGCTTCCCGGTCGCGGGCCGCGAGGATCTGCCGCAGCGGCTGGCCGAACCGGTTGAGTCGACGCTCTTCTTCGCCGGCGAGGCGTTGGCGGAGGATTACGGCACGGTGCATGGCGCGATCGAGAGCGGTCGCCGCGCGGCGAGGGAGGCTTCGGCCGCCTTGGAAGCCGCAGTCCTCAACCCGATTTTTGTCCCGATTCCCCCGATGATGTCCCTCGTCTTCTAAACCACACCACCATGAACGCTGCTGTTTCCTCGACCCGCCGTTTCCTCGACCGCCTCTTTTCCGAGGCTCCGCTCGAGCGTGTTTCCCTCCGCCTCTGGGACGGCTCGCGCTGGCCGGACGACCGCCCGCGCCCGGCCACGGTCGTGCTGAAGCATCCCGGCGCGGTCCGCAGCATGCTCGCGTCGCGGAATGCCAAGGGCCTCGGCGAGGCGTATCTTCGCAACGACTTCGACGTGGAGGGGGACATCGAGGAATCGCTGGAGCTGGCCGTCGCGCTCGAGAGCAAGCGGTCGGGATTCTTCGAGTCGCTCGCCGACTATTTCAGGCTGCTCCGCCTTCCCGGGCCGGAGGCGGAGCGGGGGGCGCGGCTGGGAAATTCGATCGCGCTGGAGGGAGCCGAGCATTCGCTCGACCGGGACCGGAAGGCGGTGTCGTTCCATTACGACGTCTCCAACGAGTTCTATCAGCTGTGGCTTGACCGCCGGATGATCTACTCGTGCGGATATTTCGAGACGCCGGAGGACGATCTCGACACGGCGCAGGCGAACAAGCTGCGCCACCTGTGCCGCAAGCTGCGGCTCGCGCCCGGGCAGCGGCTCCTCGACATCGGTTGCGGCTGGGGGGGCCTGGCGATCTTTGCTGCGCGCAACTTCGGCGTCAGTGTCGTCGGCGTCACGCTCAGCGAGCGGCAGGCCGAGCTCGCGAACGAGCGCGTGCGGGAAGCCGGTTTGTCGGACCGCGTCCGCATCGAGCTCCGCGACTACCGCGAGGTGAAGGTGGCGGATCCGTTCGACGCGATCGTCAGCGTGGGGATGTCTGAGCACGTCGGGCGCGATCATCTTCCCGAGTACTTCAGGACGGCGTGGGCGCTTCTTCGTCCGGGCGGTGTGTTCCTGAACCACGCGATCGGCGAAGGGCTGCAGACCGACCGCTTTCACGGGCCGTCGTTTGTGAACGAGCACGTCTTTCCCGATGGCGACATCCCGCCGATCCAGGTGGTGCTGGCGTCGGCCGCGCCGGCGGGATTTGACGTGCGGGACGTCGAGAACCTCCGCGAGCATTACACGCTCACCCTGCGGCACTGGGTCCGCCGGCTTGAGGCGCGACGCGAGGACGCACGCAAGTTCGTGGACGAGCCGACCTACCGCGTCTGGCGGCTCTATATGGCGGCGTCGGCGCACGGGTTTGACCACGGCGACCTGGGGCTTTATCAGGTGCTGCTGTCGAAGCCGATGCCCGACGGGGCAACGGGCCTGCCGCTCACCCGCCGCGACTGGTACGCCTGATCGCGCCGAAAGCGAATGCCCGGAATGGCCGCCTTGGAGCACGCGCCACGGGTCTCCGACCCGTGTGGGCGGACTCGGCCAACGGAGAACGTCGAGCACACCCGTTTCGCTCGAGTCCACCTTCACGGGTCGGAGACCCGTGCTACTTAGGCGTTTTTTTGCGGCCAAGCAACCGGGACTCAGACCGGGCTGGCGCGCAGCGGGCCGAGGTCGGGGTGGCGCGCAGGCGACATTGTCCGCGCGGCGTTGAATTCCTGGAACAGGATCGCGGACAGCGTGGTCAGGCGCCGGTCGATTTCCGCCGCATCGTCGATGGAGTGCTGGAGGAAATTCGAAATCGCATACTCGCCGAGGGCCTGCGCGAGCGTGCGGGCGGTGCCGTTGGCGGCCATCTCGTGATGACAGATCCGCTGCGTGGCGGAGATGAGGCGGGCATCGCGGATGCTTTCAAAACCGGGCGCGCGCACGGCGGCATGGGCCTCCGCGAAGAGTCCGGCAATCGTGCGGCTTGGCCGGCGGCGGAGGTGGCCACGCAATTTCTGGAAGGCTTCTTCGATTCGATAGGCGCGCGCCTTGGTGTCTTCGAGGCGGTCGCGGAAAAGACGCTGCAGGACCGGGTGGTCGGCGGATGCCGCCATCTTCGGCAGGATCCTGGCCAGTTCTTTTTCCGTGCCGTAAAGATCCCTGAGCTCTTCGAGCAGAAGATCCTCCAGTGTGGCGAACGATGACATGGGAAGGCTTTTTTTCGTGCCGCTGGATGCGTGGCAACGATACCTCCACAGTCAGGCGCACGCGGCGCAGGTTCCCATCCGCGCGCGCCGAACGAAACCGGATCAGGCGGCCGTCGAGCTCGTCTGCCAGACCGACACCGCATAATGCAGCGGCTTCGGCGGCGGATTCTTTTTTTCGGGGGCCGGGGCCGGCGCGGGCGGAAGAATGCGCGCGGCGTCCTCCGTCAGCGCGATCAGCTCCTGCAGATGAGAAAGCGCGAGCGCGGCGGTCGGGCCGTCGCGCTCCGCGAGGGCCGCGGTGAGCAGGCGCTTGTAGCGCGAGGTCGCCTGGTTCAACAGCGCGCAGTCGTCGAGCAGGATGGCGCGGAGATTCTCGCCCGACGGCCTGGCGGAGAGATTTTTGAAACCGGCGGCGGCGCCGGTGTCGGAACCCGGTCGTCCGGCGGGAAGGGGCTGCAGGAGCGTCGCCAGCTGCATCGTCTGCTGGTGCAGCACCTCGAGCATGCGCGAGAGGAAATCGTGCACCTCGCCGCGCTGCCGCAGCGTCGGCTGGCCTTGGTGCGCGTCGAGCGTCTCCATCACGTAGCACTGCAGGATGCAGGTCTCGGCGAGCTGCTCGCAGAGCGGGCGGACGGAGGCGTGGACGGGAGGGGTCATGGGAAAATTTTCGCCGGTATCGGGCCGGCCGGGATCCGGCGGGAGGTGCGACGCCGGCTTCACTCGGAAGCGACGATTCCCGCCGGCGACAGTTCGCCGAGGGCGAGGTTGCACTTTTCCTGGCAGCGGCGGCAGGCCTCCGCGCAGATCGCGCAGTGCGCGTAATGGATGGCGTGGTGTCCGCAGAGATCGCTGCAGGCCTGGCAGGCGGCGACACAGGCATGGAGCTGCGCATGGAGCACGGGCGCGTTGACGTCGCGGTGGCGGAGGAGCATCGCGGAGGTGGCCGCGCACGCGGCGGAGCAGTCGAGATCCATGCGGATGCAGCCGCGGAGATCTTCGACCGATTCCTCGGCGAGGCAGGCATCGGCGCACGCCAGGCAGACCTGCTGGCACAGCGCGAGCGATTCCACCGCTTCAACGATCACGGCGGTGTTGGCGACATCGGCATGGGGATGGGCCTCTAGCACGGATTCAAGCAGGAGGTTCATAGGAGCGAAGCGGAGACCTCAGAATAGAAAAAACGCCGGCCGGGCGCCATCAGGTGTTTTACCGTAGCGGCCATCGGGGAGGGACCGGCCATTCCGGGTGCGGGCAGGAGGCATTTTCGGATGAGATGCACCGCTTCACACCCGATGGCGGGGCGCCAACGCGCAGGATATCCTGAACGCATGTACGGCTATACCATCGCCGCCCTGGCAGGGGCCTTGTTCCTGCTGATGCTTTTTCTCAGCCTCACGATCGAGCGGCCCCACGAGCGGGAGACCCGCGGGGGCAGTCCAGAGGAGCGTTCGGCGAGGACTGCGATGCCCTCCGCCGACGAGCCCACCCCGGACCGGTCGGTGACGGCGAAGCCCTCGCAGGTGCGGCGGGCCAAGCGGCGCACGCCGGCGGCGTGAGGTTCCCGGATATTTTCGGGGCGGCGCTTTGCGCCGTGGCGGAACGCCGGTTCATTCACGGCGATGAAAACTGTCCGGGACTCCCCGCGGTCGCCCGCCAAGCCGGCGGCGCGCGTCCGCGCAGTGCCGCTGCCGGAATTTGTCGAGCCGATGAAGGCGCTGGGCGTGACGGAGATACCGCCGGGCGACTGGGGGCTGGAAATCAAGTTCGACGGCTACCGCGCGCTCGCGGCCGTCCGCGGCAAGGATCGGCGGCTCTGGTCGCGCAACCACAAGTCGCTCGCCGAGGATTATCCGGAGGTCATGGCGGCGCTGGGCGGACTGCGGTGCGCGAGCGCGCTGCTCGACGGGGAAATCGTCGCGCTTGATCCGCAGGGGCATTCGCGTTTCCAGCTGCTGCAGCAGCGCGAACTCGCGCAGGCGCGTCCGCCGATTTTTTATTTCGTCTTCGACCTGCTGGAGATCGACGGCCGCAGCCTCGTCGATCGGCCGATCGAGGAGCGCCGCCGGCTCCTGGAAAAACTGGTGCCGGCGGGCGGGGCGGTGATCCGGCCGTCGACGATTTTTTCGGCGGCAGCAGCGGATCTCCTGGTGGAGGTCCGCCGCCAGGGACTCGAGGGCATCGTCGCGAAGGCCGCCGGCTCGACGTATGAGATCGGCCGGCGCTCGGGAAGCTGGCTGAAGTGCCGCGTGATGAGCGAGCAGGAGTTCGTCATCGGCGGATTTACCCCGCCCCGCGGAAGCCGGGTCCATTTCGGCGCGCTGCTGGTCGGATATTACGACCGGGGCCGGCTGCGTTATGCGGGAAAAGTCGGGACGGGTTTCGACGCACGGCGATTGAAATCGCTGCACGCCATGCTGGCGAAGCGGGCGATCAAAACGTGCCCTTTCGCGGATCTGCCCGTTCCGCGCACGTCGCGTTACGCGGCGCCGATGAACGCGGCGGCGATGCGGGAAGTGCGTTGGGTGCGGCCCGACCTCGTCGGCCAGGTGCGATTCGCGGAGTGGACCGAGGGCGGACTGCTGCGGCAGCCGGCGTTTCTGGGCCTGAGGGAGGACAAGGCCGCGCGCGACGTGGTGCGGGAGGCGCCGGCGGTGTAGGGGTAGCACGGGTCTCCGACCCGTAGGGGTGGACTCGGGAAGAACGATGGAGCTGGCTGGCTTTGGTTGGCGGCGTCCCGCTTCACGGGTCGGAGAACCCGTGCTACCCCGCGGCGCGGGTGGGGTAGCTTGGCCAGCGGGTGCGGGCGACCTCGGAAATGGATTCGATCGCCGGGGCCGGGGGCGCCTTCGGGCCGAGCTTCAGGAAATGCGCGAGGTTGATGGCATCGTAGGGCGCGCGGGTTTTGACGTCGTTGTCGAAGTAGACGTAGACGTCCCGCCCGCGGGCCCGGGGCTTGGCGGCGGGCGCGGTCAGCTTCGTCCTCGGCGGATTTTTTCCCTTCGACCACCCGGCGACTTTTCGCGCCCATTCCTTCAGCGCGGCTTCGGTGTAGCCGCTGACGTACAGCTCGGCATCGCCGTGGAGGCGGACGTAGATGAAATCGGCCGTGACGTCCTCCATGAACGGCCACTTGCCCACCGTGTCCGCGACCACGAGCGCGACACGGTGACGGCGCAGCTGGGCGACGAACGCCGGGACCTTGAAGGAGTCGTGCCGGATCTCGATCGCGTGACGCAGCGGACGTTTCGGTCCCGGCTCGAACCAGGTTTGCTTCACCTTTTCGTTGTGCTGCGCGGCGAGTTTCTCCGCGGCCTGGGTGTCGCGCGGCAGCAACGCGAAGAACGCATCCAGCTTCGCGGCGTCGTAGCGGAAGCTCGGGGGCAGCTGCCAGAGGATCGGACCGAGCTTGCTGCCCAAGCGAAGGACCCCGGAAGCAAAAAAATTCGCGAGTGGGACCGCCGCATCCTTCAGCCGGCGAATGTGCGTGATGAATCGCGGCCCCTTGACGGAGAAGAGAAAGTCGTCGGGCGTCTCGCTCGCCCATTTCGCGTAGCTGGACGGAGTCTGCAGCGAGTAAAAGGTCCCGTTGATCTCGATCGATGAAACCTTGCGCGCCGCGTAGGCGAGCTCCTTGCGGTGCGCGAGACGCTCGGGAAAAAAAGTCCCGCGCCACGGGGCGTACGTCCAACCGGATATGCCAATGCGGATCTCGGGCATGCCCTATAGTCCGCGGCGCGCCGCTGGGGTGCCCAGGGACGCCTCGCGTCTTTGGGTTGGATCTCCTCGCTGACGCTTTTGTCTGCCTGGCCTTTTTTTTGGAACGCAAAGGACGCGAAGGGCGCAAAGGCCGGGGGCCAATCGGGAATGGCCTAATCCCCGTGCGGGGAGGTCACTTTCACGAGGTCCGGTTTTCGCACGGCCTGTTTCCGCTTCATCTGGTGCCGGCCGGGGCGCGCCGATTTCTTCACCGGGCGGAGACGGATCGAGCAGCCGCGCTCGGCGGACTCGAAGATCGCCTCGATGATCCGGACGTCGGCCAGCCCTTCCTCCAGCGAAGGCTCGGGGTCGCAGTCCTCGAGAAGACATTTTGCGAAGGCCTCGATCTCCCCGCCGAACTGGTCGGTGCGGTCGAAGGTCTTTTCCTCGGACTCGTCGTCGATCGTGACCGTCTGGTGCAGGGCCTCGCTGTATTCGTAGGCGGGATCCAGCGCGATGCTTCCCTTGGTTCCGACCAGCTCATAACGGGCGCAGTTCGCGGCGCCGAAGCTCACGACAAACGAGGCGAGCCGCCCGCGGGGAAAACGCAGGAGCACCGCCGCGCTTTCCTCCACCTCGTCGAAACGCGTGTCGTCGGTCCGCGCGATCATCGCCGACACCTCGATCGGCTCATCCTGCATGAGATAGCGCGCGGCATTGATGCAGTACGTGCCGATGTCGTAGACCGGGCCGCCGCCGCGTTCCAGCTTCAGCCGGATGTTGTTCGTGTCGGTGACCTGGTAACTGAAGGTCGAATTGAAATAGCGCGGTTCGCCGAGCTTGCCCGAGCGGACGAGCTCGATCGCCGAGAGATTGGCCGGCTCGAAGTGCAGCCGGTACGCCGTCATGAGGCGGACGCCGCCGGCGCGCGCGGCTGCGGCCATTTGGCGGATCTCCCGCTCGTGAAGGGCGAGGGGTTTTTCACAGAGGATATGTTTTCCGGCGCGGGCGGCGCGGATGACGCAGTCGGCGTGAAGGTCGTTCGGCAGGGCGATGTAGACGGCGTCGATCTCCGGATTCGCGAGGCACTCGTCAAATCGCTGATACGAATAGGTGTGCCGGACCTGGTATTTTTTCTTGAGCGCCTTGAGTTTTTCGCGGTCGCCGGAAACGAGCGCGACGAGTTCGGCGTTCCTGGCCCGTTCGAAGCCGGGCAGGACCGCGACCTGCGCGATGTGTCCAAGACCAACGACGGCGTAACGGATTTTTTTCGCGGGAGCCGACGCGCTGTCGCCTGGGTTCGTCGAGACGGCGGACTCGTGATGAGAGGCGCCGTTGGCGGACCCGGCGGTCTCGCCGAGGCTGGCGGTGGAAGGGGTTTCTTTCTTGAAGGTCATGGGAAAAGGGGAGAGTCGGGCGAGAGGCCCGGTTGGCGGTTTGGCGCGGGCGCGTCGGCCCGAGCGCGAACCTGGGAAATGGAAACGCGCCGGCGTCGCGCCGGTGCTGCCTGCGTTTGAACAAAATGCTTCCGCGGGATCCACATCCCGCGGAAGCACGCCGATCTGTCGGGTTCAGTAATTTCGATTCGAAGAGCGTCCGCTGCGCGAACTCTCCCGCGAGTCATCGTAATCCTGATTGCCGGAATTGCCGCGCGAACCGCGGCTGGAGTAACTGCGATCCTCGCCGGAGTTGTTGTTGTTGTCATCCTCGTCCTCGCCGGAATAACCGCGACCTTGGAAGCTGTTGTCGTCGTTGAAGTCGTTCCCGTTGGAATCGTCCGAGGAATAATTCCCGCCCTGGTTTGAAGAATAACGATTGTCGTCGTTTTCGTAGCGGCTCTGGCCGCCCTGGTTCGAGCCTTCGCTGCGCCAGTCCGAGTTCATGGAGCCCTGGCTGCGGCCGCCCTGGTTCTCGTACGACGGCCGATAGTCGTCGTCGTTCCCCTGGCCGCGTGAGCTGAAACGATCGTCGTTCTGGTTGCCCTGGCTCCAGTCATTGCGCTGGTCGTTGCGGCCGCGTCCGCCGTTCTGGCTGCCGTTGCCGCGGGACGACTGGCTGCGGCCCGAGTCGAAGGAGTCGTAGTTGCCGCCGGACGAACCCTGGTAGCTGTCGTAGTCTTCGCGGGAGCGCGAGCCGCCCTGGTCGTTGGCGGAGCGATTGGAACCGCCGCCGGATCCACGGCCCTGTCCGGAGTATTGGTTGCTGCCTTGGTTGCCTCCGGAGGACTGGTTGCTGCCGCGCCGGCTCGAGGAGCCGTAGCCGTCGTCCCAGTTCCGCCGGCCTTCGCCCCAGCCACCCTGATTGCCTTGGTTGCCCTGGCTGCCTTGGTTCCCCTGGTTGCCTTGACCGCCTTGGCTGCCGCGCGAGCTGAATTCCCGGCGGCTGGAGGACTCGGACGAGTAATCGCGTCCGTTGCCCCCGTGGTTCGACGATCCGCCGCGGTCGTTTCCTCCGCGCTGCGACTGGCTGCCGCCGTAATTCATGGACTGAAAGCTGCGGTCGCCCCCGCGATTGGTGCCGCGGCTGTCGTCGCGGTCCTGCTGGTTTCCGCCGCTGCGGTTCTCGTTGCGGCCGGTGTTGCCGCGCTGCGAACTTCCCCCGCTGCTCGAGGCGTTCCAGCCCCGATTGTCGTCGTCGCTGTACTGCGATCCGCCGCCCCGGCTGCCCCGGCCCGAGCGGCCGTCCTGCGGGGAGGAGCCGCGGCGCGAGGAGGACGACGAAGACGAGGAGGATCCGGATCCGGATCCGCTGCTTCGTCCCTGCGGGCGCCTGGAACTTGAACTGCCGCTGCTGCGGCGGCCACCCGACTGACTTGACTGAGATTTACGTGCCATGGGATTTCCTGTTTTTTTGGGTTTCTTCCGAAGGACTTTTCACCGGCTGTGGCGCGTTCGGATCTTCGGAATTCCGAAGCGGCTGGGGTGTTCAGGACCGATGGTTGAAAAGCCACTATAGCGCCGCATCCGGCCTGCCGGTATCGGGCGATTCTTGGAGGGCCGCATGGCATTTTTTCGGATGCCCCACCGGGAATTTTCCCGTAGCCCCGCTAGGGGTCGTTTTTGCGGCATGTCGGCCCCCCTGAAAATTCCCTTTTCAGCGCCGAAAATTCAGCTGTCGACCAAGGACCGCCGAGGGCCAATCACTTGCTTTAGCTGCCCGCTCGCATGGGTGCGTCGAAACCAATAGACCCATTCCCGGATTCCCGGTTCCCGCTTCGAGCCTCGCGGCTTTACGCTATCGGAATAATGGGCAAGGTGGCATCGGTAAACTTCCCGACCCCGGATCGGATTTTTTTTGGAAACGGCATTTTTGCTGGCACTGGTCGGGTGGACGTCGGTCTGTCGCTGCATCCAATCCTCTCCCATCGCGAACCGCATGAAATCCAAGGCCCCAGGCGTCATCGACCCTCCCAAATCCGCGCCCAAGAAATCCGCCAAGACGCGCATTCTCCTGGTCGACGATCATCCGCTGCTGCGGCGGGGGATGCGGGCGCTGCTCGAGCAGCAGCCGCGGTTCGAGGTGTGCGCCGAGGCGGACAGCGCGCCGGTGGCGCTCGAGATGGTGCGGAAGTGGACGCCCGACCTGACGATCGTGGACATCAGCCTCAAGTCGACCAACGGGATCGAGCTGACGAAGGGGTTGAAGGTCGAGGCGCCCAACATGCCGGTGCTGGTGGTCTCGATGCACGACGAGGAGCTCTATGCCGAGCGCGCGCTGCGCGCGGGCGCGGTCGGCTATCTGATGAAGCACGAGGCGGGCGAGAAGATCATCACGGCGCTGGACCGGATCCTCGAAGGCGAAATCTATGTGAGCGACCGGCTGAAGGAGAAGATGCTGCACCGGTTCGTGAATCACCGCACCGAGAAAATCGTCTCGGTGATCGACACGCTCAGCGACCGCGAGATGGAGGTGCTCCAGCTGCTCGGCAACGGCTTCGGCACGCGGGCGATCGCGAGCCAGCTCAAGCTCAGCGTGAAGACGATCGATTCGTATCGTGAGCATCTGAAGGTGAAGCTCGCCCTGAAGTCAGGGGCGGATCTCGTGCGCTACGCGATCCAGTGGATGAAGAGCCAGGCGATCATGTGATCGCGGATGATTCGAAGGAGCGCTGACGCGCTGGGGTGCCGCCGAGGGCGATTTCGGATCTTTGGACTTCCGCGCTGGCACGAACGGCTGAGACATTTTCCGCGCTGCGGCAAGCCGTGCAATCCACGGTTTTGGATAGGGAAATTTTCCCGGTCCGGCCTTCGTATTTTTCGGAAGGCGATTCCGGTAAAGACGCCGATGGCGGGAGGGCGGCGCGGGGGATAGAGTAGCGGGGTCGCCGCAATCCAACCTTCAAACCAAGGAGCGCCATGGCCAAAGACAAATCCCGCCCGAACACGAGCACGGTGCCCGAAATTGATCCCGACACGGCAGGGACGGAAAAGAGTTTTCCGCCTCCGGAACCGAAGAATTTTCCCAGCGGACCCTCGAACGATTACCCGCCGCCCACCCTCAGCGGCGGCCCCGGTCAGGATCCCTCGATCGAGCAGGGCACGGAGACCGCGCCGCGCGACCCGGAAAACCCGGAGCGGCCCGCGGGCGAACCGGAGGACTGGCAGCACTCTGTCGGCCCCAGCGCAGGCGGCGCGTCGACCGTCTCCACGGTTTCTTCCATGCGCTCGACGAGCGGCGACATCGACCGGCAGGATTTCCGTCGTCCGAGATGACGGAGAGCGGTCAAAAGCCGAGCGGTATCGCGAAGCCTGGGCGGAGCCGCTCGCGCAGTCGGGACAAAGACTCCGGGGTGCAAATTGGAGTCTGGCTCGAAGGCGAGCCGGTTGGGTCCCGCAGTTCGTAACGACCGCGACCGTCGCGGCCAGGGAATGGACCCTGGCCGCGGCGGTTCTCGCTTTCACCAGGGCAATAGCGACGCGGTTCGGCCTCAGGGTGGAATGCGTTGCCCTCAACGCGTTGGCGGCTCCGTACCGACGCCAGACCCTGCTCGCGCCTCCAGCGCATTGGGTCAATGCGCTCCACCCGCGGCCGGAGACGCGGCGTTACTTCGGGCTGAAGGCGGCGAGCGTGCGGAGCAGCAGGCCGGATTCCACGGGTTTGCTCAGCACTTCCTGGAAACCGCTCTTCAACGCCTGCGCGATGTTTTTCTCGTCGGTGTAGGCGGTGAGGGCGATGGCCGGAACGGGCCGCGCGCCGACGTCTTCGCTGTTCCGGATGTGGCCGATCATCTCGTGGCCGCTCATTTCGCCGAGGCCGATGTCGCTCAGGATCACGTCAGGCCGCGACGCCGCGAATTCCCGCAGGGCCGCGGCGCCGGATTCGGCGGGAACGACGATGGCGCCCGCGCGGCTCAAGGTCGCCGCGAGCGCCTTCCGGGTGTCGAGGTCGTCCTCGACCATCAGGATTTTCAGGCCGTGCAGCGACGGCCGCTTCGTCGGGGCGGGCGAGCGGTGGCTGGGAGTGATTTTCGGAAGCGGGAGCCGCACGGTGAACGTCGCCCCCTTGGCGAGGCCCGCGCTTTCGACGGTCAGATCGCCGCCGTGCAGGGCGACGAGCTGGCGCGCGATCGAGAGACCGAGGCCGAGCCCGGCTTTCGGGCCGGTCGAGGAATCGGCCTGGACAAAACGGTCGAAAATCCGCGGAAGAAATTCCGCGCTGATGCCCTGGCCCGTGTCCGAGACCTGGATTTCCACCACGTCCCGAATCCGCTTCAGCTGGACGGTGATCTGCCCATGGCGCGGCGTGAATTTGACGGCGTTGCTCAGCAGGTTGTTCAGCACCTGCTGCAGACGGAGCGGGTCGGCCTGTACGGCGCCCGCATCAGGATCGAGGGAGTCGACCAGCACGATTTCCTGTTCCACCGCCATCGGGCGGATGGTTTCGAGGACGGTCCGCACGAGCGGAACCACGGCGACCTCCGCGAGGTTGAGCCGGAGCTTTCCCGCGACGATCCGCGACGTGTCCAGCAGCTCCTCGATCAGCGCCTGCTGCTCCCTCGCCGATTGCTCGATGGCTTGGAGGCCTTCGCGCACCTGCGGCGACACGGCGTTCTCCGGACTGTTCAGCAGCTTCGCCCACAGGAGGGTGGCCGTGAGCGGAGTGCGCAGCTCGTGCGAGACGGTCGCGAGGAAGTGGTCCCGCTCCAGATTGGCGGACTCGGCCTCGATGCGGGCGCGCTTGAGGGCCTCCGCGGTTTTCATCCGCTCCGTCTCGTCGCGGACGACCTTCACGAATCCCTGCAGGCGTCCGGACGCTCCCTGCAGGCCGGCGAGCATCCCGCTCGCCCAGAAACGGCTGCCGTCCTTGCGCACGTGCCAGCCGTCGCCGGTGGCGCCGCCCGCTTCCTTCGCGCGCCGGAGGGTCTCGGCGAGTTTCCCGGGATTGTCGGCCGAGAACGGAAAAATCAGCGTGAAGGGCTGGCCAATGGCCTCGTCGGCGGAAAACCCGAGCAGGCGTTCCGCGCTGGCGTTCCACGTCGCGATCCGGCCCGCGGGATCGAGCGTGAAGATCGCGTAATCCTTCACGTCGCCGGACAGCAGAGTGGGCGCGTCGGGCGCCTCCGCATCGGCGTGATCATGGGCGATGGCGCCCTCGGCGGAGGGCGGTCGCGGGCGCTGCGGGAGTTTGGTCGGGAACGGTTTTTGGGAGGACATGAACGGGAGGACGCTGCCGCCGGGACCGAAAGCGAAGCGCAAAGGGGAACGCGGCGAGCTCCGCCAAGTCGAGGCTAAAGCCTCCGGAGCCTCACCGGTTGCTGTCCCACTGCGCGTCGTTGTCCCGGGCGATCCGTTCCATCGACCGCCGCGTCAGGACCGACATGTCGTCGCGGCGCGGAGAAATCGCCGGAGCCGCCGGCCCCGATTTCGCAATCAGCCAGACCGGCTTGCGGTCCTCGCTCCGAATCCGGAAGAGGTGCCATTCGCCCTTCAGTTTTTTTCCGCGAAGGCGCAGCTTGAGATTGCCGGACGCGTGGCTGCCCCCGAGGAGCTCATACGTGACGACGTCCCAGACCATGACTGTGCCGCCGCCGTATTGACCCTTGGGGATCGTGCCCTCGAACTTCATGTAGCTGACCGGATGGTCCTCGACCTCGAAGGCCGAACGCTTGACGCCCGCCTCGGTGGAGAGGCCCTTCGGCACGGCCCAGGATTTCAGCGTGCCGCCCATCTCGAGGCGAAAATCATAGTGCAGGTGGGACGCGGCGTGTTTCTGGATGACGAAGCGCGCGGTCGGCGAACCCGCGCCCCCTCGGTCGATTTTCGCCGCGGGCTCGCGGGTCTTGGTGAAGTCCCGCTTCGCGTCGTAGTCCTCGAGCGAACCCTTGGGGGCCTTTTTCGTGGCGATCGCGGCCGCCTTGGGCGCGGCGGCGGACGAGGCAAACGCGCGCGGCAGTTTCTGTTTCAGCTTCAGCACCGGGGCGAACAGGTCGCCCGTCCGCGCGAGCCGTTTCAGCGCGGCGGCGGGATCGAAAAACAGCGCGGACGTCTTCCGGGTCTTGAGGAGTCGCTTCAATTCGTCCCACATCACCGGCATCGAGACGAACGGCTTGTCGCGCTTCCCGCGCACGGAATAGGCGCAGACGGTGGTCTTCGACGCCGAATTCTGGCTCCAGTCGATCAGCACCCGGCCCTGGCGGCGGACCTTGGCCATCTGGCTGACGACGAGATCGGGATGTTTTTGCTCGAGCATCTCGGCCACGGCCTTGGCAAACGCGCCGGTTGCGTCGTAGGTCGTCGGCGTGTTGAGTGGCACGTAGAGCTGAAGCCCCTTCGAGCCGGAAACCTTGGGAAACGTCTCGAGGCCGAGCTGGTCGGTGATTTCCTTCAGCAGAAGGCCGACGCGGATGCAGGTCAGCAGGTCGGCGCCCTCGCCGGGATCGAGATCGAAGGCGACAAAGGTCGGGCAGGCGAGGTCGTCGATACGGTGCAGGAACGGATGCAGCTCGATCGCCGCGAGGTTCGCGCACCAGGCCAGCGCGCTGGCATCGTTGATCACGATGTAGTTGATGGAGCCCTCGTGATGGCGCCGCGCCACGGCGAAGGTCTCGATCCAGTCCGGCGCGAAGCGCGGCGCGTTTTTCTCGTAGAATTTCTCGCCCTGCACGCCGTCGGGAAAACGGATGAGGGTCACCGGACGGTCGCGCAGGTGCGGCAGGATGTGCGGCGCGACGTCGATGTAGTATTTGACGAGGTCGCCCTTGGTGAACTTGGCGGCGGGAAAGAAGATCTTCCCGAGGTTGGAGAATTTAACCTCGCGCGCCGGCGCGGATTTTTTCGCCTTCTTCATCGCCGTCTATTTCGCCGCAGCCGTGCCCTCGTTTCGCGGCTTGCGCCGGCCCCCGCCCGCCGGCGCTGCGTCGCCCGCGATGACGCGGGGTTTCCCGGCCCGCTTTTCGAGAATCCGGGTGTACTTGAGGTGCAGGTCCTTGAACTCGCTACAGTATTTCGCCAGCTCCTGCTCGGTCACGTTCTCGAGATCCACCAGCTCGGTGCGCGCGCCGTGCAGGGCGCGGAGGAGCTCGTCGAGCTTCACGTGCATCGCGCGCGCGTCGCGGTTCTGCGTGTTCTGGAGCAGGAAGATCATCAGGAAGGTCAGCACCGACGTGGCCGTGTTCACGACGAGCTGCCAGTTTTCGCTGTAGTGAAACGCCGGGCCGAGGACGGCCCACAAGATCACGAGCGCGGTCGCGCCGGCAAACGTGGCGGGATGGGCCACGGCGTTGGCGGTGCTGCGCGCGGTGCGGGCGAAGAAATCGTTCATCGGGGGGAGCGGAATGCCCTCACGCCGCCTTGCGGCGGGCGGGGATTTTCTTCGCCCTGGCTTTCGCGCCCGGCTTGATTTTTCCCGCTTCCTGAAGGCTGCGCTGGAGCACGGCGGCGAGGTCGATGACATTCGTCGGGCGCTTCGACTTGTGCTCGGACGCCGGCAGCGCCTTGCCGCCGCTCTCGATCTTGCGATCGATGAGTTTCATGAGCGCCGACTTGTACTCGTCGGTGTAGCGTTCGGGATCCCACTTCTCGCTCATCTGGTCGACGAGCGTCTTCGCCATCGCGAGCTCGCGCGGGCCGGTTTTTTTCTCGGCGGGAATCTTGATGCTCTCGGGCGCGACGAGCTCGTCGGCGAAACGCATTAGCTCGAGCACGAGCAGGTTTCCGTTGGCCTTCACGGCCGCGAGGTGCTGCCGGGTGCGGATGATGACCTTGGAAATCCCCGCCTTGTTCGTCTCCGCGAGGACGTCGCGCAGGAGGTTGTACGCCCCGGCGCCGCCTTTCTGCGGAGCCAGATAGTACGGCTTGTAGAAGAAAACCGGGTTGATCTCGTCGAGGTGCACGAAGTCCACGATGTCGATCGTGTCCGTCGCCTCGAGGTCGACGCGCTTGAAGTCCTCGTCCTTGAGGACGACGAACTTTCCCTTCTCGTATTCGTAGCCCTTGACGATCTCGGCCCAGGGGACCTCCTTGCCGTCGACTTCGGCGACGCGCTTGTAGTTCACGGGGCTGAGATCCTTGCTGCGCAGCAGCCGGAATTTCAGCTCCTCCGTGCGGCTCGCGGTCTGCAGGCCGACGGGGATGGTCACGAGGCCAAAGCTGATCGATCCGCTCCAGATGGCACGCATGGCAGGATGGACCGTCAACCTGGACGGCGGTTCACCGATCCGGCGCGATCGCCTGGTTGACGCAACTGGCTGCGGCGGTGAAGGTCTGTAGCACCATGGGGACTTCGGGCAAAACGGTGCGGTTCGCGGCCGTCGTGACAAAGGGCGGCCCGCCGACGACGTATCTTTTATGGAGCGATCCCCGGAAGGATGCGAAATTCCGGCGCGCGGTCGCGGAGCATCAGGTCATGACGGTGCACCGCGAGGTGCGCGGTCCGCACAAAGATCACGGTGAGGTCGGGTACCAGCCGGACCGGCATGCGTTGTTCCTGCTCTTCCCGAAGTCGCTCCGGCGATTCGAGGGAAAACGCGTGGTGGGGATCGACTATGATCTGCTCACGCACGAAACGGCGTCGGCGCCGGCGATAGCGCGCGACCGGCCCAAATCGGCGACGCGCCGAGCTGCGCCGCCGGACCGAAAACCGGCGGAAAACGTCTTCCATTTTACGGAGCCGAAGGAGGAGGCCTTGCAGCAGTCGGCGAAGGCGCCGGCCGAGCAAAGGCCGAAGCGCGTGGTAACCGCGAAGCCCGCGCACCCGCTCGACCCGGAAACGGCCGGCGAGATCCGCCGCGCGGTCCGGGAATTGAAGTCGGGAAAATACATCGCCGCCTACCACCGCCTGCATGCGTTGCTCGGGCCGCGGGAGTGAGGGGCGCATTTTTTTTGCTCTGGAACGAGGGCATTTTCAACAAACTCCCCCCGGTAGGAGTCGACGTCAGGAGGCTGATTTTCACCACGAAGATCGCGAAGCCCGCGAAGGTCGAACCTGC
Organism: Verrucomicrobiota bacterium; assembly: GCA_028293565.1. Classification (GTDB taxonomy): domain Bacteria; phylum Verrucomicrobiota; class Verrucomicrobiia; order Opitutales; family Opitutaceae; genus Opi-474. The sequence goes on from JAQGON010000015.1 coordinate 45,698, forward strand.
ATGCGCCGGATCTTCGCTGCCTTCGTGCTGTGTAGCACGGGTCTCCGACCCGTGAAGCTGGACTCGAGCTAAACGGGTGGGCTCGACGTTCTCCGTTGGCAGAGTCCGCCCACACGGGTCGGAGACCCGTGCTACGCGCTCCAAGGCTCGGTCCAGCTGGCACTGGGAGCTGAAGCCGAATCGGGCTCACCGCGTTGGCGGCGTGAGCTGACCTTGGGTTGTCGACGGAGCGGCCAACGCGTTGGGGGCAACGCGTTCCACCTCAGTGCGCGTTAGCGGCCTTCGAAACCCTCGCGGATTGCCTGCACGAATGCGTTGCGGAACAGGTTCGCGACCGTCGTCCAGACATCGACGTTGTTCTTCTCGAAATTTCCCGAGATCGGCGCCTTGGTCGCGACCTTGTTCTCGGATTTGTTTTTGAAAACCTGGGTCACGGCGCTCACGGCCTTCTTCGCCAGGAGCTGCATCGGAGACTTGTCCTTGTCCGACACCGTCTTGAAATCGAGATCCTTGAAGAACGGTTTGACATAGCCGTTGTATGCGCCGCCCTGCGCCGTGACTTCCGATTCGAATTCGAAAGTCCCGCGCGCGACGTCGGCCTTGGCATAGGCGAGGAGGACATCGTTCAGTTCCGGCAGATTCACCCCGGTGACGGCGAACTGCGCGTGGAACCGCGGAGTCTCGGCGGCGGGATCCGCCTGGACGCGAAGCGTGAGATGTCCCTGGCCGCTCGTCGTGCCGTCGACCACGACCTCGGCCGGAAGGTCGACGCCCTTGGCGGGCTTCGTCTTGAGCCCGGTGGCGCGCAGGTGAAACTGCAGGATGCCGGCCTGGAGCGCGGGCTGGTGCGTCTGGTCGACAAACATCACGCGGCTGTTCTTCACGTCGACGCGGGTGAGCTCCATCGGAAACGTCTTTTGGAGCCGGTCCTGCCAGCGCTCCGCCTTGGGCGGCGGCGCGGACTTTTTGTCCTTCTTCGACGGCGCGGGCTCGGTTTTCACCACAGTCACTTCCATTTGGTCGACGGTGATCTCACCGCTGAGCTTCCCGGTCACGAGCTTCAGATACGCGATGTTCACCGCGCTGCTTTTGATGTGGACCAGGGGCGGGCCGGAGGCGCCGCGTTTCTGGAAGACAAAGTCGTCGGCTTCGCAGCGGCCCCGCCAGAGCGACAGGCGGATCCGCCCGACGTTGCCGGTGTATTCGGGCATGGCGGCGAGCCGGCGGTTGACGACCGAGCGGGCGACCGGCGACGCGATCAGGTCCAGCACGACGCAGACCACCAGGACCGTGGCAACGGTCCACGCGATCCGGCGGGCCCAGGGCGGCGCATGCGCCACCCGGGCGCGCACTTCGCGCACGCGCCGGTCTCGTTTTAACGACGTGGGCTTGGTCGCAATCATGCGGTTCCCCGCATCGTCATTCGGGCCCTCAGGTGGTTCCCCGCCGGGACGGATAAATTCGCTCCCGGATGCGCCCGGCGAGGGCCGCGGAGGGAACCCGTCCGGGGCCGCACGGACAAATCGGCATGTCACCGCGCCGCGCCCTGATGATTGTCGACGTGCAGCGGGCCTTTGACCCTCCGCGCGCCTTCGTGGAGAAACTCCGGCGTTATTCGCGCCGCTTCCCGTGCCGGATTTTCACCCGCTACCTGAATCCGCCGGGCTCGATGTTCCGGCGCGTCCTCCGGCAGAAATGCTGCGCGCCGGGGTCCGAGGACGTCGACCTGCTGATTGCGCCCGAGCCGGCGGATCTCGTGATCGACAAGACCACGTACGGGCTGAAACCGGCGGACATCGCGCGGCTGCGGCGGCGGCGGATCCGGAGGGTCACGGTGTGCGGGCTCGACACTGATGCGTGCGTGCTGGGCGTGATGTTCTCGCTCTTCGACAGCGGCATCGAGTGCCACCTGAAGGAGGAAATGTGCTGGAGCTCGTCGGGGCTGCATCGCCCCGCGGTCGCGATCGTGCGCGCGCAGTTTCCGAAGCCCTGCTGAGGCCGGGCGCTCGGAACGAGGACGCGGTCGCTTTCCTCTTCGGTTCGTGGGCGAAGATGTTGCGACGCGGAATCCAAGGTGGAGCGCGTTGCCTCAACGCGCCGGAGACGCGAGCGTGACCGATATCGTGGACGGAGCGGCCAACGCGTTGGGACAACGCGTTCCACCTTTCCTACGTCCGCGGCTGGGCGCGGATCGGTTTTTCGACGACTTCCTCGCGCACGACGACGGCGGTCTGCTTCGGGACCAGGCGCACCTTGCGCTGCATCCGGTACGCCTTGGTGAATTCCACGCCGTAGAACATGATCGCGCACGAGTAGTAGACCCAGATGAGCAGCGCGACGAGCGAGCCGGCGGCGCCGTAGATCGAGGCGACGGTGGAATGCCCGAGATAGAGCGCGATCAGGAAGCGGCCGCCGCTGAAGAGGAGCGAGGTCACGAAGGCGCCGAGCCACACGTCGCGCCATCTGAGCTCGACGTCCGGCAGGAACTTGAAGAGGAGCGCGAAGAGCAGGGTGATCACGACCAGCGCGACCAGGAAATCCAGCGTGTGCGTCAGCGCGCCGGTCTGGAAGCGGCTCGTGAGCGAGGTCAGCGCGGTCGTGACGATCAGCGAGACCATCAGGAGAAAGCCGACGGTCACCACCATCGCGAACGAGGCCAGCCGGTGGATCACGAGGACGAGCCAGCCGCTGCGCGTCGGCTTGGTCTTCACGCTCCAGATCGCGTTCAGCGATTCCTGCAGCTGGCCGAAGACGGTGGTCGCGCCGATGATGAGGAGAAAGATGCCGGTGCCCCGGGCCAGCCAGCTTTCGCCGTGGGATTCGCTGGCCTTGATCGCGCTCTGGATCACTTCGGCGCTCGCCTTGCCCATCAGCTGGCCGATCTGCGTGTTGAACTGCTGCGTCGCGGCGTCCCGGCCGAAGACGGCTCCGGCGATGGTGACAGCGATGATCGTCACGGGCGCGAGGGAGAACAGCGTGTAGAAACTCACGGCCGCGCTGTGCTTGAACACGTTGTCTGTGTTCCAGTTTTTCGCCGCGGTGACGAGGATCTGCAGCCAGGCGCGCATGGTGTCGTAGTTCCCGCGGGGCGCGGTTGGTTCCCGCCGGAGGGATGGGTCGTCAGCCGCGGCCGGGATTGAACCACCGGGCGGGGCCGGTCTCGACGACCAGGAGCTGCTTCTGGCGGAGGGCCCGGCCGAGGTCCCCGCACCAGGCCCGCAATTTCGCTGGACGGGAGGTGGTGATGAGCACCTGCCGCGAATCCTCCTTCCGAAACCGGCGGGCCGCTGGGTCGTACCAGCCGCCCGTGGCCTCGAGGATGGTGAAGCCGTCGGGAAAATGTTTCGCGGTGATCCGCTGCACCGCGAGTTCGTCCGCCGCGCGGAAGCGGCCGCGCGCGGGATCGTTTCGAGCCCCGAGGAAAAGCGAGTAGGATTTCAGGGCCGGCACGGGGCGGATTGGACCCCGGCGCGGCGCGCGGGTTCGCCGGGGAACTTGCGCCTCCGCCGGCGGACCATGTCGCGTTCGTCCTCAGGGCTTCAATTCAACCTCAAATTCAACCCTTCCCCACCATGCCACAAGGAGACAAGAGCAATTACACCAACAAGCAGAAACGCCAGGCGACGCACATCGAGAAAGGCTACGAGAAAAAGGGTGTCAGCAAGGGCGAGGCCAAGGAACGCGCCTGGCGCACCGTGAATAAAACGACCGGCGGCGGAAAAAAGAAACGGGCGACAGCGGGTTCGCGGAGTTAACGCCGGAAGGCGCGCAGGAGCCTCGGCAGCGGAAGGCAATTCAGGACCGCCTGCTTCTCCAGGCCGGCGCGGCGGGCGACATCGATGCCGCACCGCAGGTAGTCGAGCTCGCGGCCGTGATGCGCGTCGGTGCACACCGCGATCCGGATTCCCGCCTGCGCGACGAGGCGCGCATTCTGCGGCGACAAATCCAGGCGGTCGGGGCTCGCGTTGATCTCGAAGAAACATCCCGCCGCCCGCGCGTGGGCAATCACGCGCTCGAAATCGAGCTCGTACCCGGTCCGCTTCAGCAGGAGCCGGCCTGTGGCGTGGCCCAGGATGGTGAAATGGGGATTGTCCATCGCGCGCAGGACGCGCTCGGTCTGTTCGGCCTTGCCGAGATGAAAGCGGGAATGGATGGAGCACACCGTGTAGTCCAGGGCCGCGAGCAGATCGTCGGGATAGTCGAGCGAGCCGTCGGCGAGGATGTCGACTTCCGACGACTTGAGGATCCGGATTCCGCTCAGCTTTTCGTTCAACCGGTCGATCAGGCGGATTTGTTTCCAGAGATCCTCCTCGCTGACGCCGCCTGCGATCTTGAGGCTCTGGGAGTGGTCGGTGATCCCGAGATATTCATAGGAACGTTCGCGCGCGGCCTCGGCCATTTCGGCGATGCTCAGCGCGCCGTCGCTCGACGTCGTGTGCGCGTGAAGTTCGCCGCGGATGTCCTCCAGCGTGACCAGCTTGGGCAGCGCGTCCCGGCGCGCGAGTTCCAGCTCGTCGTTTCCTTCGCGCAGCTCGGGCGGGACGAGCGCGAGGCCGAAAGCGTGGTAGACGGAGGACTCGTCAGGGTAGGGGGTTTTCCCATGCGCCAGCCGAGCGAGGCGCGCGCCGGCCGGATCCATCATTTCCAGATGACGTTCGGAGCCGGTGGTGGCCACCATCGTCACGCCCCATTTTGACGCCGGGGCAGCCTCGATGCGCAGGGTGATGCCGGCGGGCAGCTGGAAACGGGCGGACGTTTCATCGGCGCCGAGGCGCTTCAATCCGCCCCCATAACGGGCAAGGCTTTCCACGAGTTTTGGGAAGCCGAGGGTCTCCACCACGAACGCCAGCTCGGACACGGTTTCCTCGCGGCGACGGGTGCTGCCGGTCGTTTCCGCGCGAATGGCGGCGCATCGCTCGAGGAGAAACCGCTGGATCGACGCCGCGAGCGGGTCGGCGTCGTCGAGGAGCATCGCCTGGGTTTCGATGAGGCCGTTGCGGAAATGCTGTTCCATCCGGGCTCCGAACATCTTGCCGATCTCGCCCTTTTCCAGGCGGGCCTTGAGCTCCGGGACGGAATGGATGCCGAGCTTCTTGTACGCCTGGAGCACGCGCTTCGGGTCGAGCCGCGGATAATCGCCCAGCTCGGCCACCTCCGGCGGGACGGTGGCCATGAGAAGTTCGAGCTGGCCCAATTTTCCGCTGAGAACGATTTCGCGCAGGGCGGAGGCGATGCCTTTGCCGATGCCGGCGTAGCGGGTCAGGTCGGCATCGGCGCGCACCTGTTCGTCGATGCTTTCTCCCAGGCCCCTGATCGTCTCGGCGGCGCGGCGATACGCGCGGATCTTGTAGGGGTTCTCGCCCTGGGCCGAAAGGAGCTGGGCCATGCCCGCGAGACGCTGCGCAATTTCGGCATTCGTCAGCGGAGAAGAGGCGACCGGCGGCGCGACCATCGCGCGATGGACCGCAGCCCTCCCGTGCCGTGCCCGACAATAAAGTAGCATGGGCATCCTGCCCATGTCGTGGATGCGAAATTCGGACTCCATACCGACCTCTTCCGACATAATATACTCTCTATATAATCTTGCATACCACCCGATCTCCCCGGGAATCCGCCCGAGGCCAACGTCAGAAGGACGCCCGATGACGCAAGTCACACTGCCCTAAAGTGTAAGAAAATTATACAGTCGCTGTAGCAAGCTGCCCGTCGCTATGGAGAATACGCTCTGTCAGATAATTGTGCCAGATCTCTTCCCTTGATTAAAACTGCACCACCGCCTCGAGCGTCGGGGCAATTGACGCCGGGCCGTCGGCGTCGGCGGTTTATGGAATTTGTAAACTGCAACGTCATAATAGGATAGCCGATCGGTGATCCTTATGGCATATTGTTTGCTTTTAGGCTTATCCCACTACCCCTTTTTCAAACCCTCAACCATCAGCACTTATGTTTCATCATCGTACACTCGTTCCGAACCGACTCGCGTCCCTTTGCGCGGGGACGCTCATGGCGGCCGCCGCCATGATTCCAACGCTCGCGTTTTCCTCCACCATCGACCTGACCCCCGCTGGCACCCAAAGTCTTGCGGTGGCGGGCGCCGTGGGCGGGGCGGCGATCGTCTCCGATTACTGGCTGCAGCCCGCGGGCACCGGTGTCTTCAATCCGTTCCTCACGCTCGATGCCAATGGGAAAACTTCCACGGGCAGCAATGACGTGGAGCAGGCCTATAACACCGATGGCTACAATGCGCTGTATATGGATTGCCTGCGCCCCCATTGGAACACGACCCTGCATGTGTCTGATCTCGCGACGATCACGCTCAACCAGATCAATTATTATGGTTTCATCCTCGATGCGAACGAGCCGGGCGGGGCGAAGAGCCTCATCTCGGTCGACAACATCCGGATCTACACCTCGGCGACGGATAACACGGCAAGCGTCGGCGACGACGTCACCAAGCTGGACAATCTGGGCACGCTGCGGTGGGCCATGAACAACCCGACCCTCAACGCCGACGGTTCGTTCAATACGAACACGTGGATCAAGCTCGATGCGAGCCAGGAGAACATCGACATGGGATCCAACGGCGGCAGCGGGATGGCGGACATGATCATCTATATTCCCCAGACCGCCTTCGGCACCGCCGCGGGCAGCGACTATGTGTGGTTCTATAATCTCAATGGAGCCCACGCGAATGTTGACCAGAATCTGGCGTCGACCGCCGGGTTCGAGGAGTGGAGCGCCGTCCGCGGCAACACGGCCGTCTCGACCCCCGACGAGGCGGACACGCTTCTGCTGCTGGCCTTGTCGTTCCTCGCGTTTGCATCGTTCGGTTTCCGCGCGGCGAGAGTCCAGCGCGTTGGTTAAGAAGATTCCTGGATTTCTCTCTCAGGTAAAACCACGGGCGCGAGCGCTCCCGTGGTTTTACTATTTCGCGGCATGAGCGTGGCTCCGATTGTCGAGCGCCGATATTTGCCGGCGTCCAAAAACGGTCTGAACGCCAAGATCGCCAAGAGCGCAAAGGAAAGGGCCGGTCGGGCTTTCTTGGCGCTCTTCGCGATCTTCGTCGTGGGAGCCTTTTTGCCCGGACTCCCTGCGTTCAATTGCGGAGTTCGGCTTACCAATCCTGAGCGGGCACAGTTCCGACTCCCGTTGGCGCTCAGTTCGGGAGACCATCGACAAATTCGGCGGTTGAGCAGCCCGCGTAATCCGGCCTTGACGGTCCTGCGGGTGGACGCACCGTTGCGCTTCCTCGCTCCACTGCCTGGTGGTGTAAAGGTAGCACAGGCGACTTTGACTCGCCTAGTCATGGTTCGAATCCTTGCCGGGCAGCCATTCGACGCAGGCCGCGCGATGCTTGGCCTTTGCTCATGGCAAGCCCTCCGTCGCGCGGCCGGCGTCGAATGTCCCGAGCAAGCGCAGCGCGTCGAAGGGCTTTCGACTGATGGCGCCACGGCTCATCCACTCTTGGAGTTACGGATTCGAAATCGACCTCGGCTTGAACAACGCCATTGCGCCAGTGCCTTCGGTCCATGTGACCGCGTGCCATCTTGTTGAGCTGAATTTCTCCCGGCACGTCGGTTCATGAATGCGTCATACCTTCCAGAGATCCAACCGCCAGCGCCCATCCCCAATGCCGTCTTCGTCTACATCCTGGCCTCACCTACCGGCGCCTACTACGTCGGCAGCGCCAAAGACGTCAGCCGCAGGATTCGTCTCCATCGCTCCGGCCGCGGAGCCAAATTCACCGACGACCACGGACTCGCAAAGTTAATCTATGTCGAAGGGCCATTTGATTTGAAGACCGCAGTCCAGCGTGAGTTTCAGCTCAAACGCTGGTCCCGCGCCAAGAAAGAAGCCCTCGTCAGCGGAGATCGGACCGCGCTACGAAGGCTCAGCAAGTCACGAGATCGAAGACACCTCGGTTAGTCATCGGCACGCCCACAAAATCTGACCCTGTCTGATCGCCCCCAAAGAGCCCACCGTCCGAGCTTATTCCCGATAGCATCTTCGTCTACATTCCGGTCACCGCCGCCGGCGCGTACTCCGTGGGAAGCACCTACGATGTCTCTCGCCGGCTTCGCCTTCACCGCGTCGGTCGAAGTGCCAAATTTCAGCGATGACAATGGGGAAGAGGGGAACGCGGCGATGTCTGGTTTTCCGGCTAGTTCGCTTTTTCCCTCTGCATCGAGAAAGGCGCGATCAGACGGCTCGCGGTGTTCTGTCGGGAAACCAGACATGATCCCGTTCCACTTCCCCTCAGCGCG